>NZ_JAPPTO010000010.1:0-211788 GCF_027587135.1 Vibrio sp. MM46 | reverse complement strand
GCAACAGCAACAGCAACAGCAACAGCAACAGCAACAGCAACAGCAACAGCAACAGCAACAAAAGTCTCAAAATGAGGCTAAGAAAGAGCAAGGACAACAGTCACAAAATCAGCAAGAATCTGAAAATAAAAAAGAAAAGCAGAAAGCCGAGCAGCAACGCGCTAAACAAGGAAAAGAGAAACTGGATGAGCAGAAAGGTCAGCCAATGCAGGCTCAAGCTCAACCAGAGAAAACACATCAGGATGACCCTGAGTTCCGACGCTTAGAAGCGGTGGAAAGTGCTCGTGACCCAAGCTTCCTGATTCGTGCTCAAATGCAGTTGCAAGCTCAACAAAAACAACCTCCACAACAATCAAATAAGGAGTGGTAAGTCCATGATGAAAAAAGGCGCAAAACTGGTCTTTGTTCTAATGGCCAGCCTACTAACTAGCTTTTCGGTTTTTGCTCAAAGCCTTCAAGCCAGCGTAAATAAGACTCAGGTGGCTAAAAACGAAGTGATCAACCTTAGGATCATGGCAGACACAGAGTTAGGCTCAGATGCGATTAACTTTGATGCTCTGAAAGATGATTTCTTTTTGGGTCAGCCGCGTTATGGTCGCTCGAGTAATAACATCAATGGTCATAAAACCGTTCGCACTGAATGGAGTATTTCAATTGCTCCAATGAAAGAAGGTGTCGTGACCATCCCTAGCTTCTCTGCTGATGGAATGACAACAGAGCCTATCAAACTGCGCGTCACCAAAGATCAAACAGAACCGGACATGGATGAACTGTTTAGTTTCAACATGGACGTGGATAACCATACGCTTTATCCCCAGCAGTCTACGACGGTGCGAATGCAGTTAGTCATAAAGGCAGATCCTCGTCGCCTTGATAACCCTCAAATCCTCCCACCAAGTATTGAAGGGATGAAAATCGAGCCAGCAAGCGATGCCAAACAAGGTCGTCGCGTTATAGATGGACTTGAAGTTACGGTGTTAGAACAGTCATTCCACATTACTGCGGATCAACCAGGCACGTACACGCTTAACGGCCCTAAGCTGACTGGTTCATATATCTATGGGGACAGCTTAACTGGCTCAACCAAGATCATGCCAATCAACACAAAAACAGAGCAAATGACAATTACCGTCAAGCCAATTCCAAAAGATTTCAAAGGAAACTGGCTGCCTGCAAGTGCGTTAGAAATGACACAGAGCTGGCAAGATGATCAGGGTAATCCTCTGTCAGTGAATAAGATAAACACTGTGAAGCAAGGTTCTTCTATCACTCGTACGATTCGCATTCGAGCACATGGTACTCAAGCGGAATACTTGCCACGTATTGGCATTATTTACCCAAGTACATTACGTGTTTACCCTGAACAACCACAGTTTGAAACCTCGCGCGATGGCACAGTGACGATGACCGTCAAACAAGTGCTAATCCCTACCGAGGCAGGCAGCCTGACACTTCCGGGGTATTCTGTAAATTGGTGGGATAGCAATCGAGATCAAGAGAGAAAAGCAGAGATCACCCAGCTCAAATTGAATGTCGAAAAAAGTGATAGTGGTTTAATTACCTTGCCAGAAAGTGCGTTACCAACGCAACCTGCAGCTACTTCGGCACCCACTGCGCCAAGTGGTGTAGATTCAATTTGGCAAACACTCACTTTCGTATTCGGCGTATTGTGGCTTGTCACTTCTGCTATCGCGTTTGGACTGTGGAAAACACGCGCAACTCAACAAACAGAAAAGGCCGTAAGCGCGCGTCAGGGTTCGCCAATTCAAGATTTAGAGCGCACCATCAAACAAGGTGACAGCGTGATGATTGAAAGAGCAGTTAATGACTACCTAAACACCCATCATAGCAGCAGCGAATCTGACGCAGTAAGAGCGGTGAAAGAGGAGTTAGCCGTTATGAACCAATCTCGCTTTAGTGCGACACAACAAGTGTGGAAAGCAGAAACTCTACTCGTCAAACTTAAACAACTGGCGAAAGAGAAGCACACTAAATCTAGCCACCAGCTAGAAAAGTTGTAATCTCCTTCAACTTACTAACGCAAAATGGCAGCTCAATCAGAGCTGCCATTTTTGTATTTTGGTGATCTTAAGCAACGATTTGATCCGGCGTGTCGAACATACGAACACAATTTCGACCGCTATTTTTCGCCTGATAAAGCGCTTTATCTGAAAGTTGATAAAGGTGATCAAAATTAAAATCTTTTCCTTGAGTTTGATAACAGGAATAACCGACAGAAACCGTAAGCAATTCACCTTCTGGGTTGTGACAATGCTTGATTCCTTCATCCTCGATACAACGTCGAATACACTCCGCACGTAGCCTAACCTCTTCTTGGTCAGACCCGATCATCAGAAGGACAAACTCCTCACCACCAATGCGACAAAATACTTCGTCTTCATCTTTGGTATGATGCTCAAGAATATTGCCAATTCGCATTAAGGCAATATCCCCTTCTAAGTGCCCATAATGGTTGTTAAACAAACCAAAATGGTCAATATCGATCAGAATAAGACCGAAAGGCATCACCTCATTATGTTCGATATAACAGTACTTTTGCATCACATGCTCTAACATGCGGCGGTTGCCCAAACGTGTTAGCGGATCAAGTTTGGACAAAACCTCCAATTGTCGATTCGCTTCTTCCAGCTCTTTTGTTCGATTCTTGACTTCAAGCTCTAGGTTCTCATTGAGCTCTCTAATCGCTTCCTGCGCTTGCGTTCTTTGCAGCACTTCAGCAAGGCTTGAAGCAAACATTCGAATCACTTCACGTAGCTGAGATGTCAACGGTGCACGTGTAAGAAGGTTATCCACGGCGATAAAAGCGATAGGACCGCTGCTATTCGATGTCAGCACTGTCATGGCAGCCCAACCGAACCCTACAATGTTACAGTCATGGTAAATAGGTACCGATTCTTCGAAGGCGACCTCATTTGGCATCGAGCGGGCTAAATTGATCAAAGAGAAGTCTTGCGTCTCACCAAAAAAGTAAGATTCATCAACCACATTCCCTTGAATGTCGGTTCCCCACGTTCCTTGCATATAAGAACAATTTTCATCGGTTAAGAACACGGCCATACGGTCAATGCCAAGGTTCTTAATTGCAAACGTCACCGCAGATTTACAGACATCACTCACGGTCGTACAACGTGATAATTCAACCATACTGGAGTGCAGCATACGCACATTTTGCTCTTGGCGTTTTCGGATAAAAATTTGAGAGAAAAGCGAACCAAAAGACTCCAGCATTTGCTTTTGGTAAGCGGTAATCGGTTTACGGTGAATGAAGTTGTCCAACGCAAACCAGCCAAACGGCTCATTCCCATCGCGTAAAATCAACATCGCGTTCCATCCCTGCCCGACAACTTTGCCTGCGGTATATATAGGGGCATCTTCAACGATGACCAGATTGCGCTCTATGCTCGACAAAGCGGCGATGTACTCTTCACTCAATTGGTGAAGATCATACTGAGTGTGGAACTCGTCAATAGTAGTACCCGACTCATCTGTACCGTACGTGCCACTGAAACTGCGCTTTTTCATATCAAGCAGCATCAAGGTTGAGCGATCAAAGCCTAGACGCTCACGCAGTGCCTCTACTGCTTTTAAATACAGATCTTTCAAAGAGTCTGGGTTGGAAATTTCTAAAGCGACTTGTTGTACGAGCTTCATATTTTCGATGAACCGTTCACGTTGGCTGAGTTCATCAACATATTGAGCTTCTCGTACATCGCGGTGCTTCATCTCAAGCGACGCGTGTTTTTCCGCTCGAATGCACTGCCAACGAGCAGCAGCGAGCTGCATAGCGTCGTAGCTTTCTTCGTAAATATTGTGAGCCGATCGGGCTTGAACGTTTTGTACTAGTAGATAGGTGCGCTTAATCGGTGTGTTATCGAGCATCATGATGTAGCTGTCGCCACCCAGATCTTGAATGTGTTCCCAATTACAGGTGTTGATCGCAAGGGGAATAATACTTTCTGAGGTATCAAACTGGCTTGCCCAATCCCAAAAAGCTTCTGGATACTGACGAATTGGAAATAAGTCACCACGGGAAAAAAGAATGGTCCCGGTTGGATTAGTCAGCGGATCGTCGAAAATCGCTATCGCGCTGGGGGAAAAGTGCTGTTCTAGATGCTCGAAGATGGCTTCCGCCAAGAGCCTATGATCTCTCGTCGAAGAGACTGTTCTTGTAAAACTTTTTAAACTCACCTGACCAACCTAATCTACTTTTTTATTTTCGATAAAAAACTACTTAGGTGTAGATATGCAATCAATGGAATCCAAGTTGAGCTGTTAAGTCTTTCGCAAAAAATATTAACTTAATTTCACATTCGAGAACCTTTCAACATTTTTAGACAGGTGTTTCATCAGAATTACATACTGCAAAAAAATGAGCAAAAATGAATCAACATGAGCATTGCTAATAATGATAGGCAGTCACACCCAAAATAAAAAAAGCCCCTCACTAGGAGGGGCAAGAGTACCATCGCTTATAGTTATTAACGTATATGCTTGTAAATACTGTAATTAACCAAAGTCACCGTTTACATAACCTTGGGTGCGGTCGTCTTTTGGATCGCTAAAGATAACTTGTGTATCGTCATGCTCAACCAATTCGCCCATCAGGAAGAACGCAGTACGATCTGAGATACGACGCGCCTGCTGCATTGAGTGCGTTACGATCACGATGGTGTAGTTCTTCTTCAACTCTTCCATCAATTCTTCGATTTTGTGGGTCGCAATCGGGTCAAGTGCTGATGTTGGCTCATCCATTAGAATCACATCAGGCTCCATTGCGATTGTACGTGCTATACATAGACGCTGCTGCTGACCGCCAGACAGACCAAACGCGTGAGACTTAAGACGGTCTTTTACTTCATCCCAAAGTGCTGCACCACGCAGGGATCGTTCCACGACTTCATCGATGTGCTTTTTGTCTTTGATGCCTTGAGCTCGCAGACCGTACGCCACGTTTTCATAGATACTCATTGGGAATGGGTTTGGCTTCTGGAATACCATACCAACCTTAATACGAAGATCAGCAACATCGATATTGCCGTAAATATCTTCACCGTCCATTGCCAACTTACCCGTGATCTTCACGCCTTCAATCAGGTCATTCATGCGGTTCAAGCAACGTAGCAATGTTGATTTACCACAACCTGAAGGACCGATTAGCGCCGTCACTTGGCGTACTGGGATTGGTAAGTTGATTGATTTCAGTGCTTGGTTGTCACCGTAAAACAGATCTAGGTTTTCAATATCAAACTTGTTCATTTTCTTAATCTCTTAAATCTTGAATTCGTGTCTTTTAACGTGCGTTCTTAATTCGTTTTGTTAGTAAGTTGCGGTGTTAAAACGTCGTGCGATAAGTTTTGTAAACATGTTGATCAGTAGAACAACAACAATCAGAACTGTCGCGGTACCGTAAGCCTGATTCCACTCTTCAATGGTAAACAGTTCGGTAGTCAGTTTGTATAGGTGAACGGTTAACGTACGACCTGAATCCAATAGAGAATCCGGAATACGTGCAACCATACCTGCTGTCAGGAATACTGGAGCAGACTCACCAATGACACGACCAATACTTAGAATGACCGAGGTTAAGATACCTGGCATTGCGCTTGGAAGAATTAAACGCCAGATAGTGTAAATCTTAGAAGCACCCAGACCGTAAGAACCTTCACGGTATGTTTGCGGTACTGCCATCAACGCTTCTTCCGTAGTACGGATGATCACTGGCAGGATAAGGATACTTAGCGTTAGGGCACCTGATAGAATCGAGAAGCCAAGACCAAGAATTGCCACAAAGAAAGTCATACCGAATAGACCGAAGATGATCGACGGGATACCCGCCAATGACTCAGTACAAAATCGGATAATCTTCACTAAACGACTGCCTACTTTCGCGTATTCGGTCAAGTAGATTGCTGTCATGATACCGAGTGGAGCAGCCACTGCGATAGATGCGATAACCATGTAAATTGTCGCCACAATCATTGGGAAGATGCCCTGCTCTTCACCTGTACGCGTATAGTTATCAGTAATGAAGTTCCAATCTACGTGTTGTAGACCGTTTGATAGGATGTACCAGATAATCCAGAACAAAAAACCTACCGTCAGTGCTGCCGAGATCCAGACAAATGCGTTAAAGACATTATCTTTGAACTGGCGTGCTTTTTTAAGTTTTGCGCGATCCATAATAGTCACCTTTAACGAGCGATTACTTCGCTTTTTCTCGGTTTAGGTAAAGTAGTACAGCGTTCAACGACATGATGAAAACCAGAAGTACCACACCTGTAGCGTAAAGTGCGTTTGCGTGAACACCACTTGCGTAAGACATTTCAATAGCGATGTTTGCCGTTAGCGTACGAGCCGAATCCAAGATGCCTTCTGGCATAGCTGGCGCGTTACCCATAACCATAATGATCGCCATGGTCTCACCCAACGCACGACCGATACCCAGAATCACACCTGTCATGATACCTGAGCGAGCCGCTGGAACGAGCAATTTAAAGATGGTGTAGATTTTAGATGCGCCTAACGCCAAAGAACCTTCTTTGTAAGTACGAGGAACCGCGCGGATAGACGTTTCAGAAACCGTAATTACCGTTGGTAGAATCATCACACCAAGAACGATGATACCTGCAAGGATAGTGTTACCCGCTGGCACATCAAAAACGTTTTGAATCAGTGGAACGATAATAACTAGACCAAAGAAACCGTAAACGACGGAAGGGATACCTGCGAGCAGTTCTACTGCCGGGCGAATAATGTCCGCCAAGCGCTTTGGTGCGATTTCCGCGATAAAGATAGCAGTCAAAACACCAATTGGAACACCCACTAAAACCGCGCCAGCTGTCGATACGATAGAAGCGACGATCATAGTGGCAACACCGTATAATGCAGGTGGTAACCAGTTTTGACCTAGGACAATGCCCGAGACGCCCGCTTCTTGGAATGCTGGGATACTCTCTCGAACGATGAAGTATGCGATAACTGCTAATGATACGATACCGATAACAGCACTCGTTAGGAACAAGCCGTGGAAGATGCGTTCTCTCCAATCGACGCGGCGTTTTTCGCGTAAACCTGGCTTGCTGATCGCTTTAGCGTCAGTAGTCATAAGCTTTTCACTATTTGTTGCGATGGTCATAAAAATCTCACGGTTCTTGGCAATGCCGTTGAACACAATGGATAGAAAAGGCTCAGCCCGAAATGTTGGGCTGAGCAAACTTTAGAGTCCCGATAGGATTAGTTAACTGAGATGTAACCTTTTTGGTCAACTAGCGCTTGCGCTTCGTCAGTTAGCATCCAGTCTAGGAATTTTTGAGTTTCAGCAGATGGCTTGCCATCTTTGTAAAGGACAAGGAAAGGACGAGCAACTTTGTAAGAACCGTTCTTCACATTGTCTACCGATGCTTCGATACCATCGATTGGAAGCGCGTTTACAGAGCCATCAACAGTACCAAGAGAAATGTAGCCGATTGCGTATGGGTTAGAAGCAACCATAGTCTTCAGTGCACCGTTGCCGTTAGCAACTTGAGCGCGTTGAGAGATTGCAGATACTTTCTTACCAGAAATTTTCATTTTTAGAGACATGATGTCTTCGAATGCGCCACGAGTACCAGAAGCCGTATCACGAGTGATTGCTACGATTGGCTTATCTGCACCGCCAACATCTTTCCAGTTTGTCACTTCACCTTTGTAGATAGCAGTAACTTGCTCAGCCGTTAGACCTGATAGTTTGTTTTGTGGGTTTACAACAACTGCGATACCGTCTAGAGCAACTGTCTCTTCTTTTAGAGCAGGCTCTTTCTCAGAGTCTTTTAGGTTACGAGAAGACATACCTAAGTCTGCAGAACCGTTTTTCGCTGCTTTAACACCAGCAGATGAACCAGGACCTTGAACTTCGATAAATACGTTCGGGTTTGTCTTCATGTATGTTTCAGAGAAAACTTCCATCAGTGGAGTTACGCTGCTAGAACCCACTGCAGAGATAGTTTCTTTAGCAGAAACAGGAGTCACTGCCATTGCGCCTAGAAGTGCGATTGCACCGATTACTGTCTTTTTCATCACAATTTCCTTTAAGTGGCCTTATTGCCGTTGTGTTTCACTTGAACGGTGCTCACTTTAGAATCCAAATATGACAGTTGTGTTTCACTTAGTTGAAGCCTCTATGACACGTTGTCATTTCTGCTTAATAAATCAGCAATCAAACTTTATTTACTTTCGAGCTCAAAATACTTTGACTGCTTTTTGTAATAGCAAAATGCCAACTACATCGCTTTTAATATATTTCATAACAAATAAACATTGTTAAATGATTGATATATCGAGACTAATGATTAGAATCGTTACGCTTTACTTACAAAAATGATAATAGTTACAATCTTTAGAGGGTCAATCATGCGTCAATTACTTAGTGCGCTGTCTATTAAGCTACAGGTTTTCGTGCCCGTACTTTTCACTGTCATACTTCTCATCGTAGGTTTGAGCGTAGGCATAGGAAAATTAGAGCAAGCGTTCGATAAAGTTACAGTTTCAACAAATAACCTTATCGTGCACAAAGAAGAACTGAGCTCAATCGTAGACAACACTTATGCCATGCGCATTAAGGCTATCTACAGTCTTTTCAGGGCTGAAGATGTCAAAACACTTAACCAAGAATTACAACGACGTCAGGCGACAAACCAAGAATTTTTAAACTCAATCGATCAAGTTGAAGGTATTCATGCAGAGGTAAATGCCATGCGTGAGGCGATGAACCACTATGTGGATTTCACTCGAGTCACCATGACACCTCTGTTAAATACCAAGCATTCATCGGACTACACAACATCGGATTTTGACCGAGAATACGAAACCGCAATGGGCAAATACCGCCTCGCTGGTGAGGCAATGATCAATGCCATTGACAGCTTGTCTAAAAAGCTCAATCAAATCGTAACGGATGAAGTAGAAGAAAACGGAGTATTGCACTCTAATACGCTAACCTACAGCACCATCTCGCTGGTCATCATCCTTTCTATTACTTCATTAATCAGTTGGCTGCTGGCAAGCTATATTGTTGCGCCTATTCGTAATCTGCAACAAACCATGAAAGAAGTAGCAAAAGGCAACTTGCTTGTAGAAGCAGAAGAAGTAGGTAAAAACGAAGTATCCGAATTGGCGAGTGACGTTAACCAAACGATCCATCAGCTTCGTGGCACCGTCGATTCTCTAGTACGAATCAGTGAAGATGTCGCTTCGGCGTCTACTGAGCTTGCGACAGTCATGACACAAAGCAGCGCAAACTCTGATCAAGAAAAACAAGAAGTAGAACAAGTCGCTTCTGCAATTAATCAACTTGAATCTACCGCTGCGGAAGTGTCAACTAACGCACAGCAAGCGGATAGCGCGTCTAATGAAGCGACGAAATTAACTTCACAAAGTTTGAGCATGTTTGAGGAAAGCACGCGTGCAAGTACTAAGATGGCAGATCAACTCAACGAAGCTGCCCACGTAGTGACATCACTAAAAGACCAGTCGGAACAGATTGGTAAAGTGATTGAGGTAATTGAAAGTATCTCTGAACAAACCAACCTGTTGGCACTCAATGCCGCTATTGAAGCAGCACGCGCAGGTGAAAGTGGTCGTGGATTTGCCGTAGTTGCAGATGAAGTACGTATGCTTGCAGCAAGAACTCAAGAATCGACCAAAGAGATCCAAACCATCATTGAAGAGCTGCAACAACAGTCTGGTCAGGCAAACGAAAGCATGCATTCAAGCTTAGCCATGCTAGAAGACAACCAGGCGCTTGCTGCAGAAGTAAGCCGTTCTCTGAGCGACATCAACAGCGCGATTTCTGACTTGAACGCGATCAATACTCAAGTCGCGACCGCTTCAGAAGAACAGAAACAAGTCACCTCTGACATCAACAACAACTTAAGCACTATTTATGAGTTGGTCAGCCAGAACGTAACGGGTATCACCCAATCAGCCGCTGCAGCGCAAGAGTTGTCTGGTTTGGCAGAAAATCAGAAACACCAGCTTAAGCAGTTCCAAATCTAAGCGTTCGACTCAACGCATAATTTACACACGAGAAAACAAAAAGCTCCGCAATCGCGGAGCTTTTTATAAACAACAAAACGATTCAAATATCAGGTCACCGGAAAGCAAGACTCAATTAGAAAAGATGTGTCGTTACAACCCAAATTAGAGCGAGGAAGCCAACAAAATAAAGTGAGGAAACAACAATGGATTTTATCAACTCTCCCATCTGTGATTTCTCAGTAATCATGAGTTCCTCCACGATACATAACCAGAGCACAGCTTATTACTGCCATACAGAGAAACGAAAACATCTCAACGAACAAAGTTGTTTGTTCCCACCCTAGTTCTCGACATTGTTGCTCGGTAAGGGTCATGTCTATTTCTTCTAACCATTGATCTTTTTGTTGCTGAATATCTTGCTGCTGCATATCGTATTCTCCTCTTCACACCCCGCTCATGCTAAGCAAAAAATCCGTTCAGAAAAATCAAAGTGTCTTTAACCCACGTTTAGAATAAATAAACATAAAGCTTATACCCAAGTAACCTCGAGATGCTTGGTTCAGCGAGGATGACTTGGTTTGTAGGCGCGGCGGCGATTTAAAGGTTTAGTGGGTCTAAATCAAAAATCGACAACAAAGTATACAAGCCGAGGTCCTTACTATTTACAAAGAGTGCCCTTCGGGAGCGTGTCATTGACTCGCTTTTTTAGTCAAACAAATGGCTACGTCAAACAACTTGGAAAGAGCTGGCTATTACGCTGCGTCGTTTTCCTTGAAGTCAAATCAATAACAACGCTCTGAACTCTGCATCTTGAAGTCACTTGGGTATATCTGTATCGTTTGTTTGAAAGCATAAGGCATAAAAAAACCGAGCTCTTAAGCTCGGTTTTCGTCTATCAGTTTTGTCACTTTCGCTAAAGATTAATCTTCAGAACTTGGTGCTGCTGGCTTCTTTTTAGGGATAAACACGTTATCACCCACTGCCACGTTTTGATAGAAACCTTTGTCGCGCTGAGTTGGTTTCTTCGGCGTTTTCTTAGCTTGAGGACGTGCTTTCTTAGGAGCCACTTTCTTATTGCGGAAATCTGGCTTACGTGGCTTCAGACCTTTGAATTTACCTTTTAGATCTTCAAACACAGAGAAGCTCAAATCTTGCTGTAAGTATGTTTCTACACGCTTGAAGCTATCCCAATCTTTCGGGCCGACCAATGAAACTGCATCACCTTTGTTACCCGCACGACCAGTACGACCAACACGGTGAACGTATTCTTCTGTATGCTTAGGCATATCGAAGTTAATTACGTGTGTCACAGTCGCGATATCAAGACCACGAGAAGCAACGTCCGTTGTCACCAGAATCTTAAATACCGCACGCTCAAACTGGCTCATGATGGTATTACGTTGAGTCTGGTTCAAGTTACCGCTTAGTGCGATAGCTTTCAGTTTCTTCTCGTTCAACTTCGCTGTTAGACGCTCAGTATCATCGCGAGTCGCAGTAAAGATGATCACCTGACGGTATTCAGCTTCTTCTAGAACTCGTTCAAGAATCGCTTCTTTGTGATCTAAGTGATCACATAGGTAGAATTTCTGAGTAATGTCTTTGTGTTCTTCGTTCGAAACACCAATTGCAATACGTTTTGGCGCATTCAGCATTTCTGCCGCGATGTCATTCACTTCTGCGTGATCAAGTGTTGCAGAGAACATCAAAGTTTGACGACGACGGTGTTTTGCCGCTTTATGAATGCGACGCAACTCTGGAGCAAAGCCCAGATCCAACATACGGTCAGCTTCATCTAGAACCAATGTTTCCAGACCATCAAGGAACAAAGAACGGTGCTCCAGATGATCAGCCAAACGACCTGGAGTGGCAACGATAAACTTAGGGTAGCGACGCAGTGCTTTAACCTGATCGTTAAAGTTTTCACCACCAAGAATCAATGCAGCGTCGTAGGACAAACCACCAAGCATTGAGCGAAGCTCACCATATACTTGTTTTGCTAGCTCACGCGTTGGCGCAAGAATCACAGCTCGTGGGTCTTTTGCAGAAAACGACTTATTCTTTAGTGACTTATGTAGCATTGGCAATACAAACGCCAAAGTCTTACCCGAACCCGTTTTCGAAGATGCCAATAGATCCTTGCCTGCAATCGCAACAGGAATCGCCTGCTGCTGAATGTCAGTCGCTTTTTTGAAATCGTAGTGTTTTAGGTTCTTCAACAATCGGTTGTCTAGGCCTAGATCTTTAAATTGCAAAGTATTCTCCAATAAATAGTCAGCGTCTTGAGCGCTTTTTCAGTGTCGTTTCCGCTCTAACGCAGCAAAAAATAAAAGCTCGATATAATACCGCAAATCATAGGAGTATAGATAGAGATCACACAAACTAATTCCAATAGAAAAAATAAAGTTTCCGCTTAGAAACTTTCATTTGTGTCAATATCGTCTAAATTATTGATATCAGGTAGTAGCAAAAGAGCTGCTGTACTACCTGATACTGGCGTTAGCAAGTGAGTAATCACTTACATTTGTAAGAAGAAAGTTAGCGTCCGTATCAGGTACTCTATGAAATCCTTGGATTTTTTTGACTTTTGCTACATCATGTTCTGATAGAATGTATTCACATTTGACCCTATGACTATATGACACAGAATTTATAGCGTAGGAATTTCACTATATGCAAGGAGTTCTAATATGAACAAAACGTTGATCGCAGCTGCAGCAACTTCAGTACTTCTACTAGCAGGTTGTGCTTCTTCTGACGAAGCAGCAACAGCTACTAAACTAGACGAACTAAGCAACCAAGTTAGCCAACTAAGCCAAGACGTACAGTCTCTACAATCTGACGTTCAAAAGTCTAACGACGCGGCTATGGCAGCTCAAGAAGAAGCTGCACGTGCTAACGAGCGTATCGACAACATCGCTCAGTCTTACACTAAGTAAGATTTGATTCCGCGCTTTAACGCTCGTTAAGGCGCGGTTATTTCAACTGGAACACCATTCTGCGCAGCAATCGCTGCTTTCGCTTTAGCATTCGTCATACCAAACTCATCAAGCCACCAGTCCAATTCTTTTGGAATGACTAAGTGATCCTTCTCGCCATTGCTGCGAGTTAACGGCTCGTGGGCTTCAACAAACACACTACGATCTGGTTCTAATGCGACTTTAACCGGTTGATTGATGATTTTTACTTTTTCGCCACGACGTACTTTATCAAATAACCATTCGATGTCTCTTGGGTCCATACGAATACAACCCGCACTCACACGCATACCAATACCAAAATCTTTATTGGTGCCGTGGATCAAGTATTCACCATGCCCATATGCCAAACGAAGTGCAAACATACCTAGTGGGTTATCTGGTCCAGCAGGAACGACAGCAGGTAGGTCAATCCCCTTTGCTTTGTACTCTGCACGAATAGAGGCAGGTGGCGTCCAAGTCGGATTAGGACGCTTTTGACTGATGCTTGTAGTCATTTCTGGAGTGTCTCGACCAATTCGACCTATACCTACAGGAAAAACATGAACCACGTTTTCGTTTTCTGGGAAATAGTAAAGTCGCAATTCGGCAAGGTTAGTGACAATACCTTTATGAGGGACATCAGGAAGAATAAGCTGAGTAGGGATCGTTAAAACGTGACCATCTTGAGGGAGAAACGGGTCAACCCCTTTGTTTGCAGCCATTAGCGCAAGCATGCCAACATCATATCGCTTCGCAATATTCGCCATAGTTTCGCCTTGTTCAACCACATGGTTTTCCATGCGACCTATAACGCGAGCTCCGTCCTCTGGTAGTTGGTACATTTTAGCGAATGACAAACTACTCACTAAAGACAACGATATAGACAACAGGGTTCTTTTAGCGATACTCATTGGACGCTTCTTGCTAGGCATCTCTCTCTATTCCTTGGCATTTTTGAAGAGCCGTAAGGTTATCTCTCTTTCCACCTTGTGATCAACCATCGGCTTGTGATAATCCAGTAAATTAAAGCCACTCCATAGCCAAGGGTTATGAATGAATTTGTTTGGTACTTGTTTTATTTCCGGCACCCAATGGCGAACAAAGGTTCCGTCAGAGTCAAATTTCTCGCCTTGGCTGATCGGATTGAATATGCGGAAGTAAGGCTGCCCGTCGCACCCTGTTGATGCCGACCATTGCCACCCACCATTGTTGGCGGCAAAGTCTCCATCCACCAGCTTACTCATAAAATAAGCTTCACCCCACCGCCAATCGATATGAAGATCTTTGGTTAAGAAGCTTGCCACTATCATACGTAGTCGATTGTGCATCCAACCTGTTGTATTAAGTTGGCGCATTGCCGCATCCACGATAGGGTACCCAGTATTTCCTGCTTTCCAGCGTTCGAAGGCTTGCTCATCGTACGACCACTGAATCTTGTCTTCCCAAGCAATGAAGCCTCTGCCCTTGACCAACTTTGGCTCGAATACCAATAAGTGTTGATAAAATTCTCGCCAAATGATTTCGCTCAGCCACGTCGCTTTACCATCTGATAGGTCAACCATAGGGCTTTCAGCATACAACCTAGCGATGCACTGCCTTGGTGACAGAGCGCCGATAGCCAAATACGGAGACAATTGACTCGTACCATCAACAGAAGGGATATCCCTTTCAGCTTGGTAGGCATCACTACGGTCTCGAGCAAATTCTCGCAAATGCTGAACAATATCACTGGTTGCTGCGAACCATCGCTTGCTAGATTCTCTAGGATAAGAGAATGCGACACCATCATGGTAGCGATCTGGCTGAATCGGCTGGATGGTAGACGGTGACAGCTCGGCTTGCGGCTCAGGTTTCGATACAACTGGCATTTGAAACTTTGCCAACCAAGCACGTTTAAACGGGGTGAATACTTTAAAGTACTCCCCCTGTTTATTTAAAACGGTAGTCGGAGCATGAACGCACTTATCGTGAAAAGTATCAAAGGCAATGCCTCGAATTGAAAGTGCGTGAGAAACCTCTCTATCTAGTGCTTGTTCATTCACCTCGTAATGGATGTTCGCCATGACACGTTGAGCGCTTAAAGAAGTAGCCCAATCATTTATGACCTCTGTTACATCGGCAAACTCGGGCACCTCTTTGTATAAAAATGGGATGTTGAGTTTGGCGAGTTCTTCATTAAGGTGAGATAAACGTCGAGCAATCAAATCAGCTTGCATCGGTGCCATATGGTGCTCTCGCCACTGCTCAGGGGTCGAAACAAAACAAGCAACAACCGGAAGCCCAGTATCCAATGCAGCCTTAAGTGCTGTGTGGTCTAACGTTCTTAGGTCACGTCGAAACCATACAAGAATCATGTCGCCTCCTTACGAGGATGGATTTATTGCGGGAAATGCAGTTTTTCGATGACTTCAGATAGCTGCACTTGCTTCGGAGCTTGCTCTAATAACGTCGCCAAAGCTTCAACTTGCTTGATAGGCAGCGCTTTATTCGAGAAGAAATGCACGTATTGGTAACGTGACATCACATCATGCTCAACTAAACCCGAGATGTCTTCGACTTTATCAATCAGAGTAATGTGATACCCCTGTTCACACAGCTTTGCCGCCTGAATCCAGCTCTCTGAGTCACGAACTTGTTCAAAACTCAAAAGCAAACATTTTCCCTTGGAAGATGCCTTATTTTCCGAATCGACAACCAAGGCTAATCGAGTAATCAAGCAAGTTTGGAACAAACCAAGCTGTAAAGAACGTAGCGAGACTTTCACCAAATCTAACGCTTCAAACACAGGATTGACCAGCTGTTCAATGACAATGTTGAGTGGGTACTCTTTTAGCACATTCGATAACAGCGTTTCTGTTTTGCCACGATTGAGTTCAGATAACGCTTTGAGCATTGACTCCACTTCTTCTAGTCGTTGGATATCGGTCACTAAATCCACATCTGATTCCTGACCTAGCAAGCCTTTGACTTTGCCAATCGCAACGCCTTTTGCAAGCCAACCTTGAATTTCACGAATAGTATCTAAATCCTGCTGTCGATACAGGCGGTGACCCTTCTCTGTTCTTTGTGGTTGGATCAAGTTATAGCGTCTTTGCCAAGCGCGCAGAGTAACGGGTTTTACTCCCGTTAACTCTGATACATCTCGAATTGCGTATAGTTTTTCTTCTTGGCTACAATCCATAACGAAGTCTCATCTCCTGTGGATACGGTTCTAAGTATTTTTGTTTCTGTAAGTACGCGTCGGGGTACGTATTGAGATAGTGCTTAATTAACGTTAACGGGGCAAGTAATGGTAACAAGCCCGTACGATAATCACTAATCACCGTCGCCAGCTCCGCTTTTTCATTAGCGGTTAAAGAGCGTTTAAAATAGCCTTGCAAATGCATCAGGACGTTCGTGTTGTTTTTTCGACTGGCGCGATTCTGTAACGCTTTCATCAGACCTAGACGATATTCGTTGTAAAACTGTTCCATTTCGTAACTTGATACATCTGCAACCAAGCGTCCCAGCGAACGATAAGACTCTGGATGGTGCGCCATTAAAGTCAGCTTATAGCGAGAGTGAAAATCAATAATTTTGCCGCGTGTGGGCTCGCCGCCCATCGACTCATAAAAGTCATTCAAACAGTAAACACGCGTAATGAAATTTTCTTTTAAAACCGGATCGTTTAGACGACCGTCTTCTTCTACAGGCAACCACGGCATTTTTTCCATTAATGTTCTGGTATACAAACCGATACCTTCTTTCGCCGCACTATTTTTGCTGTATACCTTCACTCGCTCCATGCCACACGTTGGTGACTTCGCACAGACGATGTAACCACACAGCTCTTCACCCTCTAATTCGTTCACTTTATTTTCTGAGTACGCAAGCATGTTGTCAGTGTGGTCGTTTTCTGGATTTTTCGTTTCTACCAGCGCGATTCGCTCCTCGTTGCTTACCAAACGAATGGTAGGGCGTGGAACAGACATACCAACACCGACTTCTGGACATACGGGAACAAAGCTAAAGTAGCCGTCGAGCTCTTTCGTTACGAAGTTACTGATTTTATGTCCCGAATCGAAACGAACTCGTTCGCCTAGTACACAAGAACTGATACCAACTTTGATTGAAGATTCCATAACGAAGCGTCCTATACAAAATGTTTTGTTGTATAACTTATAGCAAGTCAAATAACATTGTACAAGAAAATAAATTGTACAATTTAATCGTTTTACTCACTCTCTTCGAATATCGATCAGAAACTTTTAAGAAAAAATTTTGTGCTGAAAGACGAGATTTTGTGCGCGCAA
Source organism: Vibrio sp. MM46 (assembly GCF_027587135.1). Taxonomy (NCBI): domain Bacteria; kingdom Pseudomonadati; phylum Pseudomonadota; class Gammaproteobacteria; order Vibrionales; family Vibrionaceae; genus Vibrio; species Vibrio sp. MM46. The sequence continues at coordinate 194,504 of NZ_JAPPTO010000010.1, read as the reverse complement.
TCGACAAACTGCTCAAAAGCAAATCGATTGCCTTTTTGCTTTCAACAGATTTAGTTATCAACAGATTATTTAAACAATAAAACCGACCATTTTGTGACTCAACTCTCATGCCCCCTTACCCTGTCCCGATATTATTGCCTCAACGAAAACGAACAAGTTCAACAGAATTGGTAATAGCATTCTATAATTGATGCGTTTTACCTGAACAAAACTTTGGAGAGCACTTATGGCAACCCCACACATCAACGCACAACCAGGTGATTTCGCTGAAACAGTACTAATGCCAGGCGACCCGTTGCGTGCAAAATACATCGCAGAAACTTTCCTAGAAGATGTGAAACAAGTTTGTGACGTTCGCAACATGTTCGGCTTTACTGGCACATACAAAGGTAAGAAAGTGTCTGTTATGGGTCACGGTATGGGTATCCCATCTTGCTGTATCTACGTACACGAGCTAATCGCTGAATACGGCGTGAAAAACGTTATCCGCGTAGGTAGCTGTGGCGCAGTACGTGACGACGTGAAACTAATGGACGTTGTTATCGGTATGGGTGCTTCTACAGACTCTAAAGTTAACCGTATCCGTTTCAACAACCACGATTTCGCAGCAATCGCTGATTACGGTCTTCTAGAAGAAGCGGTTAACCAAGCGCGTGCTCAAGAAGTACCAGTTAAAGTAGGTAACGTATTCTCTGCAGACCTATTCTACACACCAGAAGCTGACATCTTTGAGAAGATGGAAAAACTAGGCATCCTAGGTGTAGATATGGAAGCGGCAGGTATCTACGGCGTAGCTGCAGACCTAGGCGCGAAAGCTCTAACTATCCTGACAGTTTCTGATCACATCATCCGTGGTGAAAAACTAAGCTCTGAAGAGCGTCAAAAGTCGTTCAACGACATGATGAAAGTTGCTCTAGAAACTGCAATCAACATCTAAGAAATACTTAAGTAGTAATTTGCAGCCGGAGCCTGACCGGCTGCCTGAATTATCCCGAGGGGGCGATTGTGTCTAACGGCGAACTGCCAAAGGACGCAGATGGGTTACAACTCAACTTTTGTAAAACATTGGCGTGTGACAACTTTGGATTGAGTGATGCAAAGCGTTACGTCTTGCAGCATGCTAACCCTAAACGTCCGGCGATGGTGTGCCGTGAATGTGGAGCTTTCCCCCCCTTACTTAACAACCGCGATGTGGTCAACGAACTTCATCGTTTGAGACACGTCCACAGTGATGGACTACCTGCTTGTCGCAATGATGACTGCGACAACTTCGGACTTTCTGTCCACACTCATAAACACCTCTATCACGCTTTTGGTTACAGTGGCGATCGCCAACGTTACCGCTGTAAAGTGTGTCAAAGTACTTTTGTCGATAAATGGTCTGGTGCCAACAAAAAGCTTCAATTTCAAGAGAACTTGATGGGCTTGCTGTTCACGGGATATTCCGTCCGAGAAATCTGCCGTAAACTGAGCATCAATCCAAAAACCTTTTACGATCATGTTGATCACATTGCTAGTCGTTGCCGCCGTAAGCTTGCAACCATTGATGCACGCTGGGTAAACCACGCGCAGCATTATGAGCTCGCTTCTAGCTACGTTGCATTGCAACCCCATAGTAATAATGGCGTGTATTGGATTGCTTCTGGTGAGGCACATTCGGGCTACATTCTTTGTCAGCATGTGAACTATTCATCTGATGATGAGCCAGTGGCGTCCTTGGATCACAACCCATACGATGAAGTCTCTCGCTTTGTATCACAAGAATACACCGCTGAAGCAAGTGAACCACCACCAGAGCCATCAAAAAAGCTGCGTGAGCGCATCGATCAGAAATACCAAACGATTTTGGCCCGTGGTAACGTCGAAGATCCAATGGGAAATCTCTCTGTTTTCCACTATCCGTCTAAAGGTGCCTTAATTCGTCCACCTTATACCTCGTACGCACACTATCTTCATGTATTGGATATGTGTTGCCCAGAGAAGCGCGTATCGATCTACATGCCACAAGATCCCCTGCTCCGCTCAGCGGCGTTGAGCGTCTGTTTGTCTCGTATTCAAGAGAAAAACGTCGATCTTATGTACGTAGAAGAAGACGCAATTTGGGATATGAATGCCCCGTTTGGTAAGGTAGATATCGCTTATATGAGTTGGTGGCGAGATCGCTGGGCGATTTCTAGTCAATACGAATGTAACAAAGGTATTTGTTATCTAGCTGGTGATAAAAATGAACCTGAAGCTTGGTTCAATGTAGCAACAACTCGCCACATCCAATTCTATCAAAACCGTTTCCAACTGCTGTTTGAGAGCTTCATCAACGAGCCACGTCGCAAATTAAGACCTGCTGGTATATTGCCTCTTTTAGATATATTCAGAGCTTGGCATAATTTGTGCTATCAGGATAAGCAAGGACTCACTGCCGCTCAGAGACTGAAAGTCACCGACGCACCACTAACGATCAAACAATTGTTGTCATGACTATTTAACAGTTTACTCATTTAGAAGTGGTAAGTAAGCGCTGAACACGGTATACATTACAGTATCCGATCCCTTATTGGTGTGGCGATTTTCCACGCCGAAATGATAAACGCATCTAACCACTTGTTTTTAGGTGTAAATTCCAGTTCTATAGTCATGGATGTGAACGTTGGATAAAAGCCAAATTCAGCTCGAAACTGAGCTAACTGCGCTTGAAGGTCAGATAAAAACTGATCCTGAGCGCGCATTTCGAATTGCAGAACAATGCCGGATACGCGCAGAACAAATTCTGTTTGTTGACGGTGAGATTCGTGCGCTTATTGTTATGTCCCATGCCTGCTGGTGTAGCATGGATTATCGACACGGCTTAAAGCTGGTTAAAGACGCCTATAACCTTCAAATTCAACTCGACACTGACGACCACTTACCTGAAATACTTCACTTATTTGCCCTACAATACTGGGGACAAGCTAAGTACTACTCTGCTCAGCAATACTGGATTAATGCCCTAGAGCAGTCTGCGCTAGTCGACGATATCGAGATTCAAATCGAAGCTTTGATTGGTCTTGGTAATGTTTGGCGAATCACCAATGAACACAAACTTGCCGCCTCAACCCATGAGCTCGCGGTAAAAGTGGCAAACAACGTTCGCATAGCTTGGCTAGAAGGGAAAGCCAGAATCCTGCTTGCTTGGGATTACTACCTGCTGAATAACTTTGTCGAAATGCTAACAGTGCTCGACGGTGCGACCGAAGTACTTCGAGATCACGAAGACAGCACTTGGCACGCAGAAATCTGGGATTTCAAAGGTCTCGCTCTACTGGGTTTAGAACGTTTAGACGCAGCGGAAGAAGCTACTCAAAAAGCCCACCAGCTCGCAATTGAACAAGATCTTACGTGGATGAAAGCGCATTCTTTCATCAGCCGAGCAAGACTCGAATTACTACGTAAAAATACCGAAAGTGCATCTGAGCTACTGCAATCAGCAGAACAATCCGCCCTCGCGTTTGATAACGGCGAATTGCTCAGTCAAATTTGTTTCCAACAATCGCGCGTAGCGGAAGAGCAAGGTGACTATCAAGGTGCTTTCCAAGCGTTTCAGAAATACCGCAAACACGCACTCAAAATGCTGAAAGAGCAAACGCATCGAGTCAGCATGGACAAAGCACGAGGCTCAAAACGCCAGTTAGAACAGCGAGCACGCAAGCTCATCAATCGTATCCGTGCTCAACATGAATATGACCCAGAAAAGCAGTTCTCAAATGTAGTATCAGAAACTTACTGGTGGGAACAACTGGTTCTATTTAAGACCGAATTAAAACGCTCTAATCATGCGATCATCATGATCCGCCACGCTGAGCCCGCATTTCTCGATATTTGTACCGAACTGGTTCACTCATTGACCACTTCCAGTGATTTAATTTCCCGCCTAAGCAGCGATCGCTTAGCCATGCTTATCGCAGAAAAAGACCAAGCGGCAGAAGATCTGTATCAAACCGTGTGTTCGATGTTAGACATCTATCCTTGGAAGCGTCGTGGTCTTGATGGTCCAAAACCGACACTTTATCTACAGGACATCCTAACCTTCCCGTTCACCTTAGAGCAGTTGGAAGAAAGCCATATTGAGGTATTGAAGAATGGAACAACTGCTTAGTAAGGTCACTGATGCGGGAATGGATCCCTCTTCTGTCGCCGGTGAAGAGGCATTGATTCTGTGGGAGCACATTCGCCTTCATATCGCCTCGACCAACAAAGAAAAAGCGCATTGCTACATCATTAGTGCTGAATATCGTAGCAAGATTAAACAGTTAACCGAGAGTATTGAAGAGCTACGTCTCGCGCTTGATCTACTAAAACTCCCAGAGGATGTAGAAGATATCCTATCGGTAAAAGCGAGTCTAAGTGATCGCTTGGTAGAAAAAGGGGACTATAACGCAGCACTGACCGAATACATCGCCTCAACCAACATCGCCGTTGAGTACGGCTATATCGATGAATATGTTCTCGCCATCATTGGTATGGGCAATCTTTGTGATGCGTATGGGGATCATAATCGTGCCCTGCGTTATTACCAGAAAATCGACGCGATTGACCATGCAATCGGTAGCCGTTCACTAAGACTGCGTTACAAACTCTACATGCTAGCGTGCTACATCAGCCTGCAACGCATCGGCGCAGCAACCGAGCTACTAAGTGAATGCGAAGAACTGAGTATCCTAGTAAGTGATAAGAACTTAACTGGGCAAATTCATTTATATCGCGCGAAGTTATATCGTCTCCAAAAGGAATATGAACAAGCCTTACTTGCGATTTCGCAAATCCAGTATGCGACAGGCAAGCAACATACTTACTGGCTCTCAACCATGGTAAAAATTGAAACGGCTTACTGCTTAAATGAGGTCGGTCATCAATCTTTAGCGAACTTGCTGCTGGCATCAACGGGCAAACGCATTAATGAGCACTCCTCACCACTTATTGCGAACCGATTCTACAATGCAATGAGCCAAGTATGCGCGTCGCAAGGCTTGTTCAAAGAAGCGTTAAACTACGAGAAGAAAGCTTTTCGAGTTGAGTCTGACTTAGTCAAACATATTCCGATTAGTGAGTTGGGACCAGCACAGTTGCGCCGCCTCACTCGCTTTGAGCTGCAACTAAAACTCATTCTGTCTGAGATTGAAAACAAAGAACTCAAAGAGACCACCAAGCAACACAAAAATACCGTAGCTCAGCTTCAACAAGATGTATTCACCGATCCGCTGACTTCTTTACATAACCGACGTTGGTTGGAAGTGAAACTAAAAGATCTGCTGCTGCACGACACGCCATTTGCACTTATGGTGATCGACATTGACCACTTCAAATCGATTAATGACGAACTCAGCCACCTTGTTGGTGACAAGGCGATCGTCAATGTGTCGAAAGAACTCTCAGGTTACTTCAAGTTCCGCGGTTCATCGTGTGTGCGCTTCGGTGGAGAAGAGTTCTTGGTTATTCTTGAAAACACCGAAGTCGCTAAGGCTGAAATGCACGCAGAAAACTACCGAGAACGTATTTACCAATTTGGGTGGCATGAGATTCTTGGTGAACGCGGTCTGACCGTGTCGATAGGCATTACTTTGCATCGGGAGGGAGAGAATACGCAACGTACCTTCTATCGCGCCGACAAAGCCCTATACCGCGCCAAAGCCAATGGCCGAAACCAAGTCTGCACTGAACTATAAAAACGCCCCAGCAACAACTGGGGCATTTTTATAAGCCGAATGACAAGCTTAAAGAAAAAACAAAGAAATACCGCCAAGTGCGACTAATGTACCAAGCATACTCTTCACGCCGACCTTTTCTCCTCGCAGAGCATAAATCACCAAAATAAACAGTGGGCTGGTTGCAATTAACGTCTGAGCAATGGCGGGGTTAGCGTATTTCAACGCGATTTGTTGTAACCATAATGCCAGAAATGTCCCCACGAAAATTGCCAACAACAGCCAAACTAACGCTTTGTTGCCCATTGCTTTTAGGTGCTGTTTAATGCTGCTAAACGGCGCCGGTTCGACAATTTTCACCACCAAACACACTGCCAACACGCCAATACTAAGACGAATGAGAGCACCGAGCAGCGGTGGAAGATCGCCCGCAACCAACGCATAGTGAGAGATCACCACACCTGAGGCTTGGCACACACTCGCGAGTAACCCAAATCCGATACCGCTCCAGTTTGTTGCCGCTCCCGAGGTTGATGGTTGAAATACCACAAACGTAACCGCAACCGTGGTCACTACCACGCCCAGCCAACTTTGTAGTGTGAGTTCAGACCCAAGAAAAACCATGGCAAGCACGCCGGATAAAGGCGGTGCAAGGGATTCTAAGAGTAATGTTTTGTTCGGACCAATGCGCTTTAATGCAGCAAAATAGGCACTGTCACCAACAGCAATACCAATCACACCAGAAATTGCCAACACCGCGAGATGTAACGGCTCAATGTACGCAGGTATACCTTGAGGTAGAAAAGGAATAACGACCACCATCATCATTGAGGCGATCACACCTTTTACTATGTTCAACTGCATTGCTGAAAATCGGTGGCTGAATTGGCTGTAAATCCAAGTCGCAACCGCCCAAACGATGGCTGCACTTATCGCGGCAAGTTCACCAGAATAATGCACTACTCACTCCTTCGTATTCCATGCCGTATCTCTCAATAACTGTGTATCAAATTATAAATTACTTGATCCACCTATTGTTCTATCAAATACTTAAACAGTTAATTTACGTAAGTTTTTCTATTTAGCAACAAGCACAGGGAAGTAAGATGTTTCTAGACTATTTTGCACTTGGGTTACTCATTTTCGTTGCTCTGGTTATCTTCTACGGGATCATTGTCATTCACGATATTCCTTATGAAATAGCGAAGGAACGTGAACACCCTCATCAAGACGCCATTCACTATGCAGGCTGGGTCAGTCTTTTCACACTTCATGCTCTTTGGCCATTTCTGTGGATCTGGGCAACCTTATGGCGCAAAGAACGCGGATGGGGTTTCAAACAACTTGAGCAAGAAACGCATGATATCCATCATCGCCTCGAAGAGCTAATTGACGAAGTCAATGAATTGAAAAAAGAAGTCTCAACACTCAAAGGTCAAAAACCTGCACAAAGTGTTCCTGCACAAAAAGAACAAGGTAAGGAGGAGCAATAATGGATTTACTACTGGTTCTGACTTACGCCGCATTATGTATCGCCATTTTCAAAATCTTTAACATTCCACTTAACAAATGGACAGTGCCAACCGCAGTGCTTGGCGGCGTTGTATTGGTCGGCACACTAATCTTGTTGATGAACTATAACCACCCGTTCACACAAATTGGTAATCAAGTATTCTCTACCACACCAGTGGTGTCAGGCGTTCGTGGGCGCGTCATTGAAGTGCCTGTACAACCAAACCAACCTCTACAAAAAGGCGACGTTCTTTTCCGTATCGACCCGATTCCATTCCAAGCAGAAGTCGATAAGTTACGTGCAAAAGTGAAAGAGGCAAGCCAAGGTGCACTTGGGCTTGAGTCTGGCGTGCAAGAAGCGGAAGCAGCGGTTATCAAAGCGCTTGCCGAGCGTGACAAAGCACAGCGAGAATTTGACCGTTATCAACGCGGTTTTGATCGCGGAGCATTCACTGAGCAGCAATTGGATACTCGACGCCAAGCATACAAAGCCGCACAAGCCGCATTGGAAGTCGCACAATCTAAGCAACAACAAGCGCAAATCGCGCTGGATTCTGAAGTGGGTGGTGAAAACACCCAAGTCGCTTCATTGCTTGCAGAACTTCGCCAAGCAGAGTTCAACCTAGAACAGACCGTCGTTACAGCTCCTACTGATGGCTATGTTACCCAGCTCGCACTGCGTCCTGGTGTTATGGCAGTACCATTGCCTCTTGCTCCAGTGATGACCTTTGTTCATACCGAAGATAAACTCTATACCGCTGCGTTTCGCCAAAACTCACTACAGCGTTTAGAACCGGGATTTGAAGCGGAATTTATGTTCCGCGCGCTACCGGGCAAAGTCTTTAAAGGTGAGGTTGTTGATGTATTGCCAGCCATCGGCGAAAGCCAATTCCAAGCTCGTGGCTCCCTGCTTGGTACAGAGGCGTTGCGTACCAGCGGTCGTGTATTCGTGACGCTGAAAATTACCGATGACCTTGCTGAATATCACCTGCCTATGGGTACGGCGGTAGAGGTTGCCGTTTATTCTGACAGCTTCACTCATGTCTCCATCATGCGTAAGGTTCTCATTCGAATGAAGAGCTGGCAAAACTACCTATACTTAGACCATTAATTTATCGATAAAAATCGCATTCAAAAGTGTAATCAGGGGCTGACAGTTAGCCCTTGATTTCATTCTAGCCATCCAGACAGATAGCATTCCCACTTTTATCAATATTCTGTATAATGCGCGCCTTATTTTTGATGCTTGCTGAAAAACTAAGCCAGTCAATAGAGTGCGTGAATCCAATCACACATTTCTTGAAGAAAAACAGAGCAAACAATAAGCAGCTTGGTTGTTTCTTAACTTTGTTACACAATCAGCGCTATACAAAAAAGCAAGTGAACGTTCTTTAAAATCGACAATTGAACTGAGGTTATCTATGAATCTTTCCGCTAAAACCGTTGTGGTTATTGCAATCGGTGCTGCATTGTACGGCATCGGTGGTCTGCCAATGTTCGGTATTCCAGTATTTGCAAACACGACGCTAAAACCAGCAATGGCGGTATTAGCATTGTTCTCAGTACTATTCGGTCCTCTTGTGGGCTTCTTGGTTGGCTTTATTGGCCACTGGGTCACTGACCTGTTCGCAGGTTGGGGGGTATGGCTTACTTGGGTACTTGGTTCAGGTATTGTCGGTTTAATTATCGGTCTTTTCCCTTCTCTGACGCGTAACCGCTTGGAGAAAGGCGATTTCAATATGAAAGACTTTGTGTTGTTCGTGGTACTTGCTCTATTGGGTAACGTATTTGGTTACGGTTGCTCAGCCTTCCTAGACACCATCTTGTACGCAGAACCGTTCACTAAGGTATTTACTCAGCTATCTATCATTGCAGCTGGTAACACCATTCTTATTGCTATTGTGGGCTTCTTCATTCTTAAGTCTGTCGCAAAACGTAACAAGCAAAGCCGCAACTTAACAGAGGCTTAATGTCGAATGACAATCGAATTTTCTAACTTCTCTTTTAGATATGAGTCGCTGGACAAACCGACGCTAAAAAATATCAATCTAAGGATAGAGAAAGGAGAGAAAATCGTCATTATCGGTCCAAGTGGTAGTGGTAAATCTACCCTTGGCCAATGTCTTAACGGACTAATCCCACACGCAATCAAAGGGGAGAACAGTGGCAAACTGACCATCAATGGTCAAGACACAACCCCTTTTGACATGCACCAATACACCGAGCAAGTTGGCACCGTTTTACAAGATACAGATAGCCAATTTGTTGGGTTAAGCATCGGCGAAGACATCGCGTTTGCACTAGAAAACCAGCTCACTTCTAACATCGACATGTACCCGTTAGTCAAAGCAACGGCGAAAATGGTCGACCTAGAACAAATGCTAAACCGCTCCCCTCATGATCTATCTGGTGGTCAGAAGCAGCGTGTTTCTTTGGCTGGTATTTTGGTGGACGATGTCGATATCCTACTGTTTGACGAGCCTCTAGCGGCACTCGACCCGAAAACCGGTAAAAAGACCATTGAAATCATCGATGACTTGCACCGTGAAACAGGGAAAACCATCATCATTATCGAGCATCGTCTTGAGGATGTGCTGCACCGTTCTGTCGATCGCGTTATTTTGATGGAAAGTGGTGAGATCATCGCCGATACAACACCTGATGCAATTTTGGCGTCCCCATTGCTGGAAGAATATGGCATTCGTGAACCTCTGTATCTTTCTGCATTGAAAGAAGCGGGCTGCGCGATTGAAGGTGACGCGAAACCATCAAGCCTAGATACGTTGCCACTGGCTCAGTACCAAGCAGCTGTCGATTCTTGGTTTAACACTTCACAAGAGACTTCAATAGCCGCCCCACTCGACTCACTGCTAGAAGTGCGTAACTTAACCTATTCTTATGACGGCGAGAAAAATGCCCTCGAAAACGTCAGCTTTGATGTTAAACGTGGCGAGTTCGTTTCTGTTTTGGGAAAAAATGGTTCTGGTAAATCGACGATAACAAAGTTGGTGATGGGCGTTATCGAAGCTGATCAAGGCTCGATGTCGCTAAATGGTCAAGACCTTAGTGAACTCTCCATCTTCGAACGCAGCCAAAAGGTTGGCGTAGTCATGCAAAACCCAAATCATATGATTTCACATCACATGATTTTTGATGAAGTGGCATTTGGACTGCGCAACCGTGGTGTTGAAGAAAAACAAGTCGAAGCGAAAGTACTCGAAGTCTTAGAGTTATGCGGTCTCAGTAAATACCGTCATTGGCCAATTGAAGCTCTTAGCTACGGTCAGAAAAAACGCGTAACCATTGCTTCTATTTTGGTGCTAGAACCTGAGCTATTGATTCTTGATGAGCCTACAGCTGGCCAAGATTACCGCAACTACACATCGATGCTGAGCTTTATCGAGAAACTCAACAGAGAACTCGACATCACCGTGATGATAATCTCTCATGACATGCATTTAGTCTTGGAGTACACCACTCGTTCCATCGTGATTGCCGACAGCAAACTCATTGCTGACGCGCCGATGACGGCGGTTTTCAGCGACCCTGCACTGTTAGATCAAGCAAACTTAACGACCACCAGTTTGTATGAACTCGCAACTAAGTTGAATATTGAGAATACGAACGGCTTTATGCAGCACTTTATCGATGTAGAGAAAGCGAGGCGTGCAAACAAAACCGAAGCTGAGATTACCGTTCAAGCAAGAGAAAACATTGAGAAAGTAGTGGCATGAAAGACAACAAAATGAAGTTTGGTATCAACTATATTGATACACAGTCGCCACTGCACAAGCTGAATGGCATCACTAAGTTCTTGATGTTTATCGCTTGGGTGACAGTAGTGCTGACGACATTCGATTTACGCATCATCGCATTATTGATCATTGTCGGTCTTGCCCTGCTCAAAATGACTAAGGTGCCATTTCACGTATACAAGCCATTGTTAATTGGTACAGGTAGTGTATTGCTTATCAACGCATTGTTTATGTTTGCATTAGCCCCACAACAAGGCACTGAGTACATGGGGTCAACGACCGTTTTATTCTCATTGCCAGGTAACTACTCCCTGACTCAGGAAACCTTGTTTTACCTTTTAACGGTAACGCTGAAATACTTCAGTATGTTCCCTATCGCTTTGGTGTTTGTGTTTACGACACATCCTACTGAGTTTGCGGCAAGTTTGAACCGTTTGGGAGTGCCTTACAAAATCGCTTATGCCGTCAGTTTGACCTTACGATACTTACCTGAGGTGAAGAAAGACTTTGTAAATATCATGCATGCACAACAAGCTCGTGGCGTAGAACTTAGTAAGAAAGCACCGTTGTTTACTCGAATGAAGAATGTCGCCAAGATTCTGGGACCGTTGATTTTCTCTAGCCTAGATCGCGCAGACCAAATCTCCAACGCAATGACATTACGTGGTTTTGGTCGTCACTCATCTCGCACTTGGTATAGCTTAAAACCGCTAACTAAAGCAGACATGCTGTGTATGGCGGGCATCGCTGTTATTGTTGCGGCAGCAATCGCTAAACGAGTATTAGACGCTCAACTGTTCTGGTATCCGCTGTAATACCGCAACACTAACAATAAAAAATGGGATGCCGCAGCATCCCATTCTTGTATCTAACATCTCATTTATTGAGAAGTGAGCACTAACTCAGTTCCATCTCAACACGCGTGTTTCATTACCCTCTTGCGGCTTGGCTGGGATGTTCAACGAAAGCAACAGGCTCACCGCCGCCATGCCTGCGCCTATATAAAATACGCTTGATGGCGATACCAACCAAATCACCCCGAAAGTAACTGGGATGACGACAGCTGCAATGTGGTTAATCGTAAACGCCACGCCGGCAGTTGAAGCCATATCGGCAGGATCGGCAATCTTTTGAAAATACGTTTTGATCGCCAATGCTAACGCGAAGAACAGATGATCAATAACGTAAAGCGCAGCTGCCCATTCCGCTGTTTGAACCAAACCATAGCCAACAAAAACAAAAATCAAACCAACGTATTCGAACATCAAAGCCTTACGCTCACCAACAGCGCCGATAAAACGTCCAATACGTTTAGCAAACAAAAAGTTAAAGACGTAGTTAATAAGGAAAAGTAACGTAATGTCCGCAGCCGAATAACCGAACTTCTCTACCATCAAAAAGCCAGCAAATACGGTGAAAATTTGGCGACGCGCCCCGCTCATAAAAGTCAGAGCGTAATACAACCAGTAACGCTTACGTAAAACCAGCTTCTTATTTTGTGGTACTTCGGTTTTAAACTCAGGGAAAGCAAACGCCATCACGATAATCAAGACAAAACCAATCCCCCCAGCAAGTAGGTAAACGGTTTTGAAATCGAACTTAAGTTGCTCTAACAGCACCCAAATCGCACCGTAAGTAAAGAGTGAAGCCAACGCACCAACCGAGATGAATTTACCCAGCATCTCTGGCGCCTCTTCTTTAGAGAGCCACTGCAGCGACAAAGATTGCTTTAACGTTTCAAAGTAGTGGAAGCCCGTTGACATCAACAGGGTAGTAAAAAGAAGTCCAAATAAAGATGGGAAGTAACCTGTTATTGCCGTCCCTAACGTCAGCATTGCCAACGACACCAACATAAAGCGCTGCTCACGAATAAACAGCAATACAAATACGACGGTAAAGGCTAGAAAGCCAGGGATTTCTCGCACGCTCTGTAGTAACCCGATATCTGCGCCATCAAAGTTAGCTTTTTCAATGACAAAGTTATTTAACAGCGCCATCCAAGTCGAGAAGGCGATAGGAACGATAATAGAAATCAGCAGAAGAAAGTTTTGTGGTGTTCTCCAGCTTTTCGGTGACGTGCTCATGATGTGTCCTTAGAATATGAAGCCGCCATCATACCGCCAAATGTAACAAATTCGCAATATCATTATTATTTCCTCGTTTGCTTGGCTTTCTTTTTTATTTCATCATGTTAGCTTAAGAAGCAGATTCATCTCCTCGTTTATCAAACGATTTTATGTGACTATTTTTAAAGTATATTTTACAAAATTATTCCGTATTTCTAGACACCAACATTGAACCGCAACATCGTGATGATGAGATAGGTGATGAGATAAAGGAAAGATACGTGCTTCTTGTTACACACCGGCAGGGTTATACTGTGCCAATCAACGTTCATTTTGACGTAAGTCTCTGCAATTCCTAATTTGATATGATGAAAAAACAAGTTTTGTTCCTTTGCACAGGTAACTCCGCGCGCTCGCAACTTGCCGAGGCAATTTTCAATCACATGGCGGGGGAGTTGTTTCATGCGGACAGCGCAGGTCTTCATCCTAGTGAGGTCGATGAAAGAGTATTTGAGGTATTACAAAGCCACGGAATGAGTGGCGAAGGTTTACGCTCAAAAGATTACGCAGAAGTCGAAGACAATCACTACGATTTCGTTATCACGCTGTGCGATAACGCAAAAGACGAATGTGTCATCTTCGAACAAGATATCGACCAGCTACACTGGAATCTTACCGACCCAAAACCGCTTGATGGTATTCAACCATTCCAGAATACGGCAAAAGAGTTGGTCGAACGTATTAGCTTGTTTTTGTTGTTAAATAGCGAAGAAAACACCAGTCATGTGGACCCAAGCAGTTTCTTCAAACTGATGAGCGATCCCTTGCGTCTGAAAATTTTGATGTTGCTGGAAGATGAGCAAGATCTGACAGTGACTGATCTTAAAAATGCACTAAATGAAAGCCAACCAAAGGTATCTCGCCACTTGGCATTACTGCGTGATACCACGTTTTTAAAAGACACACGCCATGGGCTTTGGATTCATTATCGTCTCTCACCATCGCTACCAATGTGGATTAAGCATCTGTTGCAAACGGTGCGTGTCGGTAATCCTGGTATCATCAATATTGAAAAAACACGCCTGAAATCACTCCAGAATCCGGAGTGATTTCACTTCTTTTAGTGGTCCACCTTCCCTAGCATCAGTTTAACTGGACCACTAATCAATGTTCTTCACCTTGAGTCGGTTTTGGAATTCAAACACTTTTTCAGGGCACACATCTAAGCATCGACCGCAGCTCATACAAGTTTGATCCATGACTCGTCGGTCACCTTCTTTGAGGGGTTGGCGCAAAATATCTGGTTCAGGACATACATAAAAACAGTCCATGCATTTGGTACAATCTTCTCGACGAACAGCCGTCACTCGCAACAAACTCTTACTACCAATTACGCCATACGTTGCTCCCAGAGGGCACAAGTGACCACACCAACCATGCTCAACCAAGAGTAAATCCAGCACAAACACAAGTAGTATCAATACCCATCCAGCACCCATGCCAAAGACTAAGCCTCGATGAAGGGCGGCGACGGGGTCCAACCATGTCCAAAGTACAGAACCTGATATCGCACTGCCAAGCATTAGAGCAGGGATCAACCAATAACGGATGTTCGGCGACCAACGGTAGCTCGCTTTAAGGTTAAGCTTTCTGCGCAACCACGCCGCAAAGTCTGTGACAATGTTCAAAGGGCACACCCAAGCACAAAACGCTCTCGGGGCAAGAATCGCGTAAAAAACTAAGACAATCACAACCCCTAGCAGAGCATTAAACTCTGGGATATGACCTGTCGCCAGCGATTGGAGAACAATCAGAGGATCGCTTAACGGCACTGTATTAAGCAACATACTCGAAGATAAGTTACCTTGCAGAATGCCCCATGTGGGACCGGCCATAAACAGAGCAATGATCGTCAATTGGCACAATCGGCGTACAATAAGAAAACGATGCGCTTGCCACCAGCCAAGCTTCTCGACAGCTTCTTTGCCAGCATCTTGCGCTAAATTCTTGGCCATCACTGACCTCCTTTAAGCGACTCTAGAGCACCACTAGGCACAGGTGTTTCTTCAGGCAATACGTTTTCGAGCGGCTTGTCGATTTCTTGCCAGCCAAAATTGTAGTGACTACCAACTTTGCCCTTGGCTAAATCTGTTGGAACAACTTTAATCGCCGCAACATCTAGCACACATGCTTGCTCACACTTACCACAACCAGTGCACACATCAGAATTAACCGTTGGAATCAATTTAGCGTGATAACCCGTTCGATCATTTCGGATGTTTTCTAGCGTTATCGCTTCATCAATCAGCGGGCATACGCGGTAGCAAACATCACAGCGCAAACCTTGCCAGTTGAGGCAGGTTTCATGGTCAATAAGCACAGCCGTTCCCATTCTTGCATCGTCAATGTCCGTTAAATCATGGTCTAACGCCCCGCTTGGGCAAGCGACGACGCAAGGGATGTCTTCGCACATTTCGCATGGAATATCACGCGCAGTGAAGTAAGGAGAACCAGTTGCGACAGGAGACAGTAAACTAGCAAGCTTTAACGTGTCGTAAGGGCATGCTTGAACGCACAACCCGCAACGGATGCAAGCCGATTCAAATTCACCTTCAGGTAACGCGCCAGGAGGTCGAATCGGTACGCCTTTGGTTTCTCGCGCTTGGCTTTGCATTGACTGCAAGCCAAGAACACAAGCCGCAGCACCAACACCAGCCGCAGTGCGTGCGGTGTCACGCAGGAATCGTCGCCGACTTTGCGAGACTTTTGATTGAGAGGATTTCATTATTATATTCCTCAACTACGCTCTAATTGCTCTTAAATAAGTTAAGCATAAATAGCGTTAAAAAGGCGGTCTCCCCATACCCCATAAGAGGTAACTCCAACCTGCCTTGATTAAAATCAACTCGTTGCAGATACCCAGTTCACATTTTGGTGAAATGGCTTTATTTCGATCAATATACCCAAGCAACTTCAAGATGCTGGACTCAGAGCGTTGTCATTGATTCGAGGTCAAGGAAAACAACTTGGAACGGCGAGCTCTTTCCAAGTTGTTTGAAGCAGAGATCGAGTCAATGACCCCCTCCCTAAGGGCACTCTTTGCAAATAGTAAGGGCCTTGGCTTATATACTTTGTTGTTGATTCTTGATTTAGACCCACTAGACCTTTAAATCGCCGCCGCATCTACAAACCAAGTCATTCTCGCGGAACCAAGCATCTCAAGGTTACTTGGGTATGCAACTTCACCATTATTCCCCATAAAGGTGAAGTTCTTTAGTATAAAAATTCAACACAAAATCACTCTCATTGGTGTTTTCAATGATAATTCACTATAAAAAGTTGAGATAAGCACTCGATAACCCACTAAATTAAAAGCGATTTAGCCTATAAAGTTCAAAAAATGCTATTCAAAACAGAATTCTCTCGTTAGATTGAAGTTAATTCCAAAAAACTACAAAGGAGAGAAGCATGGAAATTATCGTTCGTCCAACCACTGTTGAAGACGCTGCTGCGCTAGTCGAAATTTATTCACAACCAAAAGCACAACGTGAAACCCTGCAACTCCCTAAGCCATCTATCGCTATGTGGGTCGAACGGTTATCGAAGATACCAGCAGGTGTGTATAGCTATGTCGCAGAGATCGATGGCAAAGTAGTCGGAAATATAGGCTTTCATCACTCACAGCGTCCAAGAACATCACATACCGCATCATTTGGTATTGGTGTTCATGATAAGTACCACGGTTTAGGGGTTGGCAGCGCATTGATCAGCACAGTCACCGAGTTGGCGGATAATTGGTTGAATGTAAGACGCATACATATTGAAGTAAACTCAGACAATGAGGCAGCCATTGGCTTGTACAAAAAACATGGCTTCGAGATAGAAGGCGAGTTTGTCGATGCATCTTTTCGTGATGGTGAGTTTATAAATACTTACAGTATGGCTCGCATCAAAAAACCGAAAAACTAACCAACACTAACGATAAACCTCCCAAAGCACCAATACCCAAGTAACCTAAAGGTGCTTGGGTATAACGCAGCCATTTCCTGGGAGTTTTTATTTACTGGTGAGAACCTAAATCGAGCTCATCGAGGGCGCGTTTGGTGAGTGATTCCGTATAGGGATTAATTTTCCAGTGCTCTGGACTCCATCCTTTCACAAATCGTTGAAAATCAGCCCAAGCAAGTGCGAACAATGGTCGCCATTCTTGCTCGACGACGTTGTTATCAAGGTCGGGCTGGTAGTGATTCAGCGCATTCGTTAACGCAGAAAAATAGTTATCTAACACCCAAGACTCCATCTCAGTACACTGACTCGGCTCGATTGCACTGCTCATAAACAACGCAACATCTTTCATCGCACAGCCATGCCCCACGTACTGGAAGTCTACCGCTGCCGCCGCTGAGCCTTGTTCGTTAAAGCAAAAGTTTGCCAGCTTGGCATCACCATGCACTAAGGTTTGAAACCGAGCCTGACGCAACGTTTGGTCAATGCTCTCCGCGCGTTGCTTGAGCCTATTATCTTGTAACGCAACCAATTCATCCGGTCGCGTTTGCAAATGCCAGTAGGTTCCGGTTTGCCAAAGTTCATCATGGCGAACCCCAATATGGCGCGCATGAAAGTTGGCTAACCACGTCAAGCAAGCTTTTAACTGACCTTTGGTCGCGTCTTTGACGACGTTTGGATACCCCGCCAGAGCCAGATCTTCCATCACAATCAACCACTCTGTTTCATTCTGAAAGCACTTCAATCCTTGTGGAATTCGACAACGTTCATCAACAGGTTGGCTGAAGTGCTGATACCAACTCACTTCAACTTGATAAGAATGCAGTTTACGTTGATGCGAGCGGTCTGTATTCCACCCTCTCGGATGTTGTGACGGTCTTGGTAATTTGACGTGTTTTACGATAACGGAACGGTCTGGAAAAGTCAGTCGAACTAACTCCCCATAACCGCCCCATAAAGATTGAATCACATCGATGTGCTCTAAAGTGCCAAGCGCTAACTCGTCACCGATGTTCTGATAAAGCGGATTATTCATTGGCTCCATTATGCGAGTAAATGTGCCCATTCAGGGTGCGTTGCCATGTATTTAATCACGTATGGGCAAACGGGTACAATGCGATAACCTTGCGCTTCGATCTCTGGTAAAACAGCTTCCATCATCACTTTGCCATACCCCTTCCCTCTTACTTCTTCAGGAATAAGCGTTGAAATGATATGCATCTCTTGCCCATCGAGCTTATAAACCACTTTCGCTTTGTGGTTTTCCTCCAAATCGACCCAAAAAATTTGGCTTGTTGTGTCTTGTGTCACTTTCTGCATTATCCGTGCCCCACTTTTCACTTGTGCTTTATTGAAACTCGCTATGCGACTGCATAGAATGATATCCACGCAATAGTCTAGTAATTTAGTATTACCATAACATAGCGCGAAACGTCTTCTCACATTAGGTACGACAATAATAATGAGAAATATGATGACGAGTGCAAGGGACAATCGTTCGTCTCAGCCAAGCAAAAATGCACCTGAACGTCAGGCAACAACATTAAACAGCACTGATGCAATGGCAATGGTGGAGCACGGTAGTGAAGTGACATTGAATGTTACGACGCCCGTGGGGACTAAGTTCATCACCACCAGCACCTTTATGGGCTGTCATTCCAACAATACCGCGCTAATTGAGATCCCAAATATCTCCGATGACGATTTAAAGTTTTATTTTCAAGAGGGATTTTGGATTAACGTGAAAGCTTATTCACACCGTGGTGAAGGCGCTGTTATTCCTTTTCGAGCACAACTTCAACATCGCCTTGGAGACCCATATCCACTCTTAGTTTTAGGCTTGCCAAATACCATGCAGGTCTACCAATTGAGAAAAGAAGTGCGATATGAAGTGAACTTACGCTCTCGACTCCAGTTTGAACAATTCCGTGCAGAGTGCGAAATTCGAGATCTATCAAAAAGCGGTTGTCGCTTTGTGACTTCACCGATGAGCCGAACACTTCAAGTTGGTGATCTTGTCACGTTGGATATCGCGATGCCCGGGAATGGGCGTATGCTCGCACCACTCAAAGGGCGAATCTGCAACTTACAGAAATCCACACATTATGCGCGATATGGCATGGAGTTTGATGACTTCGGCAAAGCAAATGCAAAGAACCTATTGAGCCATCTTAAATTTGATGGCACGAAACTGAAGCTGAAGGGATAACCCTCCTCAGCACCCAAAACAAAAAGGCACCGATAGTCGGTGCCTTTTGCTTTTCTGCTCAAATTACAATTTGAAGAAGCTTAATTGCTCTTTTTGCTTTTCCGCCAATTTAGACAGCTCGCTGCTTGCACTTGCACTTTGGCTAATACCAGCAACGTTCTGGTTGACCAGTTCAGACATATTGACCACATTACGGTTGATGTCTTGAGTCACCTGAGATTGTTGTTCTGCCGCCGTTGCAACTTGTGTATTTGAGTCGTTGATGTCTGCAACAGACTCTGTAATTCCCACCAACGCTTGGTTCGCTTGATGAGCCAACTCGTTGTTGCGAGACAACATATCTAAGCTCACTTGCATGCTGTCATTCGCCAAACCCGATTGCGCTTGCAGTTCTTCAATGATGGATTGGATCTCTTGTGTTGATTTCTGAGTGCGAGCAGCCAGCATACGAACCTCATCCGCTACGACCGCAAAACCACGTCCGGATTCACCTGCACGAGCGGCTTCAATCGCAGCATTCAGCGCTAACAAATTCGTTTGTTCTGATACACCGCGAATCACCTCAACCACGTTGCTGATTTGCTCAGACTGAGTTTGAAGACGCTGAACCACCTGAGCTGCGTCGTTCAGTGCTTCTGACATCTGTTCACTAGCGTGTGCACTCTCTTTGAAAATGGACAAACCCGACTTCGCCAAGCCATCAGCTTCACGTGCCGTGGAGTCTGCTGCTGTTGCATTACTGCTTACATTGTCTGCGGTACTTGCCAATTCATTGACTGCCGACGCGACTTGTTCAATCTCGATCAACTCTTGTTGCGCGTTAGCTTCTGCTTGAGTCATCACAGCAGCCAGTTCGGTTGACGCCGAAGCAACCTCTTCACTGATACGCATCAATTGATCTACGGTGCTACGCAATTGTTCTGCGGTTAGGTTTACATCTTGGCTTAGTTTCGCCATTTCGTTTTCACCATCCGCTTCCGCACGCACGTTCAGATTACCCTGGGCAAGCTGACGCATCACACCTTGTAGATTGATGATTGGTGTCACTATCTTGCCAGACAGTAACCATGCACCGATAAGCGTTAGGGCAAACACTGACAGAACCGTGAACGTCGCATTGTCTTGCACACGTAGGTTTTGACGTTCACTTTCTGCCATGCTTTCTGCAGCAACTTCATTAACACGCTTAGACAACGCATTCATTACTGTCACCATGTCGTTACCTGCACGGCGGTATTGAGTGATCATCTCCTCACGCTGATCTGCGCTGAGTAAACCTTGATCGTATTTTGTCACAGCATCAATCACTCGATGTGCTTGCTCGATATATGCGCTTACTTTCTCACGCACATCGTTAGTTTGCGAATGGTAAGCTGGGTTCGCACCAATTTGACTTACCTTATTGTCTATCTCTTTTGCGATGTTGTTGAGCTCATTGATGTAATTTGTACGACGCTCAGGGATGTACATGGCGTAAATGCCGTTAATTCGAAGGGGATAAACCAAGTTGTCGATTTCTGACAATAGGTCTTTGTACAGAATGACAGACTCGCTATTCTCCGTACTGCGTTTTAACTCTACTTGCAGCTCATTACGTGTGAACCACAGAGCAATAACCACTGCTAACGCCGTTGCCAAAACTGGCAAAAGTACCTGCATTCTGACTGACAGGTTTTTTAATAATTTCTGCATTTCCGAACCAATAGAAAAAATAAAAGACGTGAGGGCACGTCAAGTTTTGTAAAATGGGCGGGAATGTTATAGATATCAGTAACTTTCAGCCAACAAATTATGTTTATCGTATTGATAAGCAAGCTCAATAAAATGCTGGAATTATGGATAAAAAAATCCCCAAGCCTTCGCTTAGGGATTCTCGTAATATCAATTGGCGCGGATTGCTTATAGTTTAAAGAAGCTCAATTGCTCTTTCTGTTTCTCGGCAAGGTGAGAAAGCTCTGTACTTGCGCTCGCGCTTTGGCTGATGCCTGCTACGTTTTGGTTTACCAGTTCAGACATGTTAACCACGTTACGGTTGATGTCTTGAGTTACTTGAGATTGCTCTTCTGCGGCAGTCGCCACTTGCGTGTTTGAATCGTTAATGTTTGCAACAGACTCTGTAATGCCAATCAACGCATCGTTCGCTTGTTGTGTCAGCTCGTTATTGCGGTTAAGCATTTCTAGGCTCACCTGCATGCTGTCGTTTGCAAGACCAGACTGCGCTTGGAGCTCTTCAATAATTGATGAGATTTCTTGCGTTGAGTCTTGAGTGCGCGCTGCCAGCATACGAACTTCGTCTGCTACGACAGCAAAACCACGACCAGATTCACCAGCACGTGCAGCTTCGATCGCTGCGTTCAGTGCGAGAAGGTTAGTTTGCTCAGATACGCCACGAATCACTTCAATCACATCGTTGATTTGAACAGACTGCTCTTTTAGGCGCAATACCACTTGTGCTGCATCGTTCAGTGCTTGAGACATCTGCTCGCTTGCTTGAGCGCTCTCTTGGAAGATCGACAAGCCAGACTGTGCTAGACCATCAGCTTCACGCGCAGTCGCATCTGCAGATGTCGCGTTATCACTCACATTGTTTGCTGTGCTTGCTAGCTCGTTAACCGCTGATGCAACTTGCTCGATTTCAGCCAATTCTTGTTGTGCATTCGCTTCAGCTTGCGTCATTACCGCTGCAAGTTCTGTTGAAGCAGATGCCACTTCTTCACTGATGCGCATCAATTGATCAACCGTATCGTGAAGCTGTTTCGCTGTTTGGTTTACGTCTTTGCTTAGCTGAGAAATTTCGTTGTCGCCATCAATGTCTGCACGCACTGACAGGTCACCACCTGCTAGCTTACGCATCACTTCTTGCAGTTTTTGGATTGGCGTAACAATCATGCCAGATAGGAACCAAGCACCCAGCAAAGAGAACGCAAATACCGCAATCACAGAGATCATTGCGTTGTTTTGTACGCGAGTATGCTCACGAGCGCTTGCTGCAGTTGCTTCAGTCGCAATCTCATTCACACGTTGTGATAGTGCGTTGATGGTTGCCACCATTTCGTTACCAACACGGCGGTAACCTGAGATGAAGTTTGTGTATTCGCTATCAGAAACCAGACCACGATCATGACGGTTGAAGAACTCTACAGCACGTGTTGAGTAATCAATGTATGCATCGATGCTTTGACGTACTTTTTGCGCTTCTTTACTGAACGTGCCGCGCTCATCAACAAGATCAAGATCGATATCAATCGCTTTCGCGCCTGACTTTAGATCGGCAAGGAATGCATCACGACGAGAAGCATCGTAGATCGCGTAAACCGCGCTTATGCGCAATGGGTAAACTTGGTCATCGATTTTCGCTAATGTGTCTTTATAGAACACAAGAGAATCGGAGTTAGAAGCAACCAATTCTTGCTCTGCTTCTAGGTTGTTTTGAGTGATCCACAATGTAATAAACAGAGTGATCGCGGTGAATAAAACTGGAACCAAAACTTGCGTACGTACCGACAAGTTTTTCAGTGATAGCTGCATGAGTAACCTCAGGTATTTGAGTGTTGGCTTCCTTGCGATGGGATTATTCCCAGACGAATAAACAAGGAGGCAAATACTAGAGGTAGATCACACTTTTGTCCAGAACGAAAAGCCATCAATTTCATAACTTTATCGACAATATCCCGTCAAGTGCGACGGGATATTGTCGTTATGACAAGTTATGAAAATTTGTACGATTTTCTATCAATTTTTATGTTAATAAGCGCCTATTTTCTCAACGCATTGAGCTTAGCTTGTGCCAAACCAAAAATAGTATCGATTGGGTATGTGCCTTCATCTGTTGCTTCGCCCGCCGCTTTGCCAGTGAACAGCTCAACAGCCTCAGTAACATGGTCGATTGCCCAGATATGAAAGTCCCCTTTCTCTACCGCTTTAACAATGTCAGAACGAAGCATCAGGTTATGTACGTTTGAGCGCGGAATAATCACCCCTTGTCCATCGTGACGACCTTTAATTTCGCACACATCGTAGAAACCTTCGATCTTCTCATTTACCCCACCGATAGGCTGTGCTTCACCAAATTGGTTCATCGAACCTGTGATAGCAATGTCCTGACGGTTTGGCTGCTTCGAGAATGCCGATACTACCGCACAGAACTCCGCCATACTCGCACTGTCACCGTCAACACCACCATATGATTGCTCGAAAGTAATCGTGGTTGTCAGTGGAACACGTGCCGTCTTACCAAATACAGACGATAGATAAGCCGACAGAATCATCACACCTTTCGAGTGAATGCTGCCGCCAAGATCAACGCTTCGCTCGATATCAATCACGTCGCCATCACCGTAACAAGTGGTCGCTGTAATTCGGTTAGGTGCACCGAACATGTGATCGCTGGTGCTCAGCACTGACAATGCATTTACCTGCCCTACCGCAGAACCTTCGGTATGGATCAAAGTCGTGCCGTTGACAAAGGTTTCCATCACGCTGTCTTGCAAACGACTCACTCGCATTTCCTGATTACTCAGCGCCTCTTCTACATGTCCGATACGAATCATATTGGAGTTCGCTTGGCGAGCCACGTAGTTAGACTCACGTAATAGGTTTGCAATGTTGGCAGAGTGCAGTGAAATCTTCGTCTGGTCACCAGACAAACGAGAGCTGTATTCAATGATGCGTGCGATGGCTTTCTTATCGCAATGCAGCATATTATTGTCGTTCACCACGCTTGAAATAAAGCGTGCATATTGTAGTTCTGAATCCGGTGTACGCTTCATCTCATCTTCGAAATCAGCCGTAACACGGAATAGTTCACCAAATTCTGGATCGTAGTGTTGTAGCAATTGGTAAGTGCGGTAATCACCAAACAAGATGATCTTGATATCCAATGGAATCGGTTCAGGATCGAGCGAAACCGCCCCAGTCAACGTCACCTCTTTCTCTAGCGAAGTGAAGCTCAATTGGCGAGAACGCAATGCGCGCTTCAACCCATCCCACACATAAGGTTGCTCCAGCACCTTTTGTGCATCCATCAGCAGCACACCACCGTTCGCTTTGTGTAAGCTACCAGCTCGAATCAAAGAAAAGTCCGTGAACACGGTACCTTTGAACGTCGCCGTTTCAATTGAGCCAAACAGTGAGTGATAGTTTGGGTTTTCTTCCACCACAATAGGGAAATCACAATCTTTACGACTCACCAACACGTTTACTTTGTAGCGGCGTGGAAGCTTCTTATCTAAAGATGCTGTTGCGATCTCACCTTGCTCTCCACTCTGCTCCAAGAAGATCTCTGCATTTTCAACAATGTCTTTTTGCAGATCGGTCAGGTACGTTTTGATTTCTGGGTACTCTGCATAATCCAATTTCAATTGCTTAATGAAATGGGTGATCACATCCAGAGTCACGTCATCGTTGAGCTTTTTGATCTTCTCACTGAACGTGTCTTCCCACTCGGTCAACTCGCGAACCATGTTGCGCAGGCTGATTTCCAATTCATCAATGCTGCTGCCGAAATACTCTTGTTCTTTCTTACTTAGCTCATCAAAAGATTCTTCGGTGTGCAGATCTTCACCGTTCATCGCCACAAATTGGTAGTCGCCTTGTGCCGTAATCGTTAGACTAATGCCCTTCTCTTTGGCTTCTTTACTGATACTGTCTAACTCTGATTGCTGCTTATTCGCCAATTGGTTTTTTAGGCGATCGGCACGGCTATAGTACATCTCGTTATCGAAGGCGAGTGGCAATGCGTTAAGCAATTTGCCCATCAGCTTTTCGATATCCACTTTCAGCTTATTACCAATGCCACAAGGCAGCTTAAGCACTTTCGGTATACGCGTATCTTCAAAGTTCGCAACGTAACACCAATCAAACAGTGCCGCAGCATCATGTTGATGACGGTTTAAATAGCGCAGGATCATCGTGCGCTTACCTAGACCATTCTGACCTATGGCGTAGATGTTGTACCCTTTCTCCTTGATTGACATAGCAAACTCAACCGCTTTTTGTGCGCGCTCTTGTCCAACAATTTCGTCAATCGGAGGTAATTCCTTGGTCGACTTACATGGCATATTCTCTAACTCAGCTACAGAATACAGCTGTTTAGCTTCCAATCTTTGTACTGCCATACTTGCCTCCTTTTCTTATTGTCTTTACCTCAGTGTAGAGATTATTTGTTTAAATTTAAGTGATTTATCTTCCACCCCGGTTCGTTTGCACATTTTACGAGCAGCTGTTCTAAGTTTAAAATGCTAATAAGTCGCACTTGCAATTGATAATTAATTTCATTTAATATCTATCCAAATCGAATTTTGTGGAGACGAAGATGAATATTGAGCAATGCTGGATGCGCTACTTGAAAGCAGAGCAATTGATGGAGCAAGGTCACTGGCCTGAAGCCCATCGTCTGTACGAAGATGTGCTCAACCATTTGCCAAATCACATTCACTCCGCTCTTGAAAATGAACAAACTAAGCCATGCCAGTTCGTATGTTTAGTGAGTGGTTTACGCGATGCCAGCGTGGCGCAATCTGAAATCCTAAACAAACTAGGAATGCAGCAAGAAGCGTTCTCGGCTCTTAATCAATCTTATGCGCTACTCCAGTTTTTACAGCTAGAAAGCCACGATTTAATTGGTCGAGTGAGCCAGATGCTCAGCAAACACAGTGAAGATTTGTTGGCTCATATGGCAGCGTTTTGCTCTGCTCAGAGAAATGCAGAGTGGATGATAGAACTCGATCATGTCACTCGTGCTCATGAGCAGTTCTTGTATTTACAAACCATGAGTTCTGCAGAAACCGGAGCGACTCAGCTATATAATTGATCGTTCAAGATAATTGATCATTTGAGCGATAAGGCATAGGAATTTGCCACGGCAAGGCGACAGCATAAAAGTAATAACAACTCGATACACAAGGAAACGTGATGTCCACACAAACCATTCTTTCGGTGAGTAACCTATCTGTCAGTTTTACGACAAACGATGGTATCGTCGATGCAGTAAAGAAGGTGAGCTTTGATCTCAAAGCTGGTGAAACACTGTCTATCGTAGGCGAATCCGGCTCAGGAAAATCAGTATCAACCAATGCGTTGATGAAACTGCTGCCAGACAATGCCATTTTGCACACAGATTCTTCTATCTTCTTCGAAGGCGAGTCCATACTGGATAAAACCGAACGTCAGATGCAGAGTATCCGCGGCGATCGTATTGGCATGATCTTCCAAGAGCCGATGACCTCACTCAATCCTTACATGCGCGTTGGTATTCAAGTGGCAGAAGCCATTATGTGTCATCGCCCTGTAAGTAAAAAACAAGCCAAAGCAAAAGTACTTGAACTGTTCGATTTGGTGCATCTACCAAATCCTCAACAAGCTTATAATAAGTACCCGCACGAATTTTCAGGCGGTCAGTTGCAACGCATCATGATTGCCATGGCATTGATCAACGAACCAGATATCCTGATTGCTGATGAGCCAACCACTGCGCTCGATGTCACCGTCCAAGCAGAAGTGCTTTATCTGATTAAAGAGATTCAAGCCAAGATGGGCATGGCGATCCTATTTATCACTCATGACTTAGGCGTTGTGAAGCACTTTGCAGACCGAGTATTAGTCATGTGTAAAGGTGAAGTCGTCGAAGAGGGCATCACTGAAGCGCTCTTCTCAGACCCGCAACATGATTACACTAAGATGTTGATTAATTCGATTCCAAAAGGCAGCAAAGACCCAATTGGAGAAGATGCAACTGAACTGCTAAAAGCCGATGACATCCGCGTTAAGTTTCTTGTTAAACCTCACTTCATTGCGAGTAAAAATGAATACTTTGAAGCCGTGAAAGGCATCTCCTTGGCGTTAAAACAAGGAGAGACCCTAGGTATCGTTGGCGAATCAGGCTCCGGCAAATCAACCCTTGGTCGTGCATTGATTGGCTTACTACCGTCAACGGGTAAAATTCAGTTCAAAGGGCAAGACCTAGCGCTTCTGACGGACAAAGAACGCTTTGCGCTAAAGAAAGACGTGCAGATGGTTTTCCAAGACCCATACGGTTCGCTTTCGCCTCGTATGACCGTTGGCGAAATCATTACTGAAGGACTAACCGTTCATCAACCTCAAATGAACAAAGCGGAACGAATGCAAAAGGCGCGTGATGTGCTGCGTGAAGTGCGTCTAGATCCAGCATCTATTAACCGTTACCCACACGAGTTTTCTGGCGGTCAGCGTCAACGTATTGCGATTGCGCGCGCGTTGATTCTTGAGCCTTCTTTCATTTTGCTTGATGAGCCAACCTCAGCTCTCGACCGCTCTGTTCAGTTAACCGTCATTGATTTGCTAAAAGATCTGCAGAAAAAGCACAATATTGGCTACCTCTTTATCAGCCATGACCTTTCTGTCGTTAAAGCACTTTCTGATCGTGTATTGGTCATGCAAAAGGGTGAGGTAATGGAGCAAGGGACTGCGGAAGAGATCTTCCATAACCCGAAAAGTGATTACACTAGAAAGCTGATTGATGCCTCATTTGATCTTGAAAACAATGAAAATCAACATGATGCTGCTTAGATTAATCACAGTTTCATATTCATACACTAGGATTAAAGTATGGTGAGATTTTCACCATAACTACGAAAATGGTATAGCTGCCATTCGGTTTGGCCGCCGAGACTGGTTGGTTCAAAGTTAGGCTTAGTCACCCTAACTATCAAATTGAGTTCCCCCAACCATGAAAAATGCCGCGAATGATTTCGCGGCATTTTTTATGTGTTTCAGATGGTATCTCCCACCTGACTGGCTGCTAGCCTCTGACGCCAAGGAAAACAACTTAGCGTCAGGTCGTTAGCCTTTAAATATCGAGTGCAGTAATGCCCATGTTATGTAACGCAAACGCGTAAACATCCGTGGTCAGGTCGATTTGTTTACTCAAAGGCATACCCGCGCCATGTCCTGCGTTAACATCAATACGAATCAATACTGGATTGTCTCCCTGATGCTTGTCTTGCAACTCTGCGATGAATTTGTATGAGTGTGCAGGTACCACACGGTCATCGTGGTCTGCGGTCGTGACAAGCGTCGCAGGGTACGACTCGCCCTCTTTCACGTTGTGTACGGGTGAATAACCGAGTAGATACTTGAACATAGCCTCAGTTTGCTCTGACGTGCCGTAGTCGTACTTCCAGCCTTCACCAGACGTAAAGGTGTGGTAGCGAAGCATATCCAATACACCAACCGCAGGAATCGCGACTTTAAACAGCTCTGGACGTTGAGTCATACACGCACCAACTAACAAGCCGCCATTTGAGCCCCCACGAATCGCAAGACGCTCTGAACTGGTGTAGTTCTTCTCAATCAAATATTCCGCCGCGGCAATAAAGTCATCAAACACATTTTGCTTTTGTTGTTGAGTACCTGCATTGTGCCAAGCTTTGCCATACTCACCGCCACCACGCATGTTTGCCACCGCGTAGATGCCGCCCAGTTCTAGCCAGTTCGCAATATTTCCCGAGAACATCGGCGTCAAACTGATATTAAAACCACCGTAGCCATAAAGCATGGTTGGTGCGCTACCATCGAGTTTGGTGCCTTTTTTGTAAGAGATGATCATCGGTACTTGCGTGCCATCTTTCGAGGTATAGAACACTTGTTGAGATTCGTATTCTTGACGGTCAAACGGCGCTTTTGATTCTTGGTAAAGCGCTGAACCACCACTTTCTACATCAAAAGAGAAGATGGTTGGAGGGGTCACGTAGTTAGTAAAAGTATAATAAAGCGTCTTGTCTTCTGCTTTGCCTTGTAAGCCATATACGGTGCCTTGATCGGGTAGAGTGACTTCGCGTACCAACTCCCCCTGATAAGTAAACTGCTGAACCTTGGAGAGAACATCAACCATGTAAGTGGCAAACAAATAACCACCACCTTTGCTGATATCCAGTG
This sequence comes from Vibrio sp. MM46, assembly GCF_027587135.1. Lineage (NCBI taxonomy): Bacteria > Pseudomonadati > Pseudomonadota > Gammaproteobacteria > Vibrionales > Vibrionaceae > Vibrio > Vibrio sp. MM46. Next base: position 165,370 of record NZ_JAPPTO010000010.1, on the reverse strand, counting down.
GTTGTTCCTGCTCGGCTATGATCTCTGTCCATTGTTGAGATTGAGTGTTGTAGCCAACCACCTTGCCGTTTGGCGCATCCAAATTGGTGTAAAAGATCAATGTGTCATCTTGGTTATCGATAAGATAAGTGTCACCTTCGACAGTATCTTGAAGCGTACTCACTGCTTGCTCTTCTGAAGTAAGATCGACATAAAACAGTCTGTTTCCTGATGTCGATTCTGCACCAGTGATAATCAAGAAACGATCATCTTTGGTTGTCACTCCTCCTACATAACGGTGCTTTTGTGACTCCAATGCACCAAAGATCACTTTGTCTTCAGATTGTGATGTGCCTAGCTCATGGTAGTAAAGCTTGTGCTGCTCAGTGCGCGCTGAAAGCTCACTGCCTTTTGGTTTGTCATAACTTGCATAATAAAAGCCTTTGTTGCCAAGCCAAGAAATCGTAGTGAACTTAGCATCTACGATTTCAGGCTCAAGTTGCTCTTTCGTTTCGACGTCAATGACAAAGATCTTACGCCAATCACTACCACCCTCAGAAATTGAATAGGCGACAAGAGTGTCGTCATTAGAGAACTTCACTTCCCCAAGCGATGTCGTTCCTTCCTCTGAAAACGTGTTTGGATCGAGAAAGATTTCCGCTTCTTCATCCCCTTTACGGCGGTATAAAACGCTCTGGTTCTGCAAACCGTCATTTTTATAGAAGTAGGTATAGTCACCATGAACAAAAGGTTGAGAATACTTTTCATAGTTCTGACTGTTCGCCACTAGTTCACGAATTTGTTGACGGAAAGGAATCTGACCTAAGTAATCGAAGGTGATTGAGTTTTGTCCTGAAACCCACTCTGCGGTTTCTTGGCTCAAATCGTCTTCCAGCCAACGATATGGGTCTGCGATGTCGTGACCAAAATAAGTGTCGACGACAGAATCTTTACGAGTTTTTGGGTAATGCATAACGTCCGTGTTACTCCATTTGAAGTTAAGTGTTTAGTTTTATTATTTTATTGAGATTTATTCTCAATACCTACCTTAGGGTTCAGGTACAGAATTTCAACCAATAGATTGAAACATTTCTTATATTTATGAACCGACTAAAAGTAATGTGAGATAGTGAGATATCGCTCTCGAATGTGTTCTATTAAAAGCTTCACTTTGTTAGGCGGTTGACGAGTAAAAGGGTAAACCGCGTAGATACCTAGCTTTTTACCAACCAATTCTGGGAAGATATCCACCAACTCCCCACTACGAATGTCATGATAAACCAAGCAACGCGGTACGTAGGCAATGCCGTGCCCACCCAAAGCTGCTTTTCGTAATGCGGTAGCGTTATCTGTCGAGAAACATCCAGAGACTCTAACGATGTAATCGCCATCTTTGCCTTTGAACTGCCAATCCGTTGCCCCCGTGGTTTGATAGGCGTATTGCAAGCAGTTGTGTGTCGTTAAATCGATCGGTTCGATCGGTTTACCATGTTTAGCAATGTAAGAAGGAGAAGCACATACTACCCATTGAGAGTCCAGAATATGCCTCGCAATCAGACTGGAATCTTCCAAGTAGCCGGTACGAATTACCAAGTCAAAACCACCAGCAACCAAGTCGACAAAGCGGTTATCAAGCGACATATCCACTGTTAAACCAGGATGCATATTACAAAACTCTGCAACCGCGTCCGCTAGAATCAAATCACCGGAGATAGTCGGCACCGACATTTTAATATGACCACTGACATTCTCACCAAAGCCTGAAACTGCATCCATAGCCTCCTGAGTGGCTTGCTTCACATTTTTAGCACTATGTAACAAAACCTTTCCCGCTTCGGTCAGGGTCAATTTACGCGTTGTTCGATATAATAGCTGAGCGCCAATTTCTTCTTCCAATCGAGCAATTCTTTTACTAACTACCGAATTTGTAAGGTTATTTTCTTCAGCCACCTTACTAAAGCTGCCCATTTCTACTACCTGAGAGAATAGGATTAGGTCGTCTGCACGCATCGATTATGTCACTTTTGGAATAAATTAATTTCATTATTTCCCTATATCTATAAAAAATAAAGGGGTAAATTCACGCCAAATTAACAAAACCATTACAACAAAAATCATCTCTACAGCATAAAGCCGTTCGAGAAGTCAGCGTACGAGGATGTACCAATGAGTGAAACCCTACTTGCCCTTGTGGCGTTTTCGCCAATTGTTGTCGCCGCCATATTATTGGTTGGTCTCAACTGGCCTGCTAAAAAAGCTATGCCTGTTGCGTTCGGTCTAACCGTCGCTATCGCCCTAATGTTTTGGGATATGTCAGCTACTCGCGTACTGGCCTCTGTATTCCAAGGGTTAGGAATTACTGTCTCTGTTCTATGGATCGTGTTCGGTGCCATCTTCTTGCTCAACACTTTAAAACATACCGGAGCGATCACGACTATCCGCAATGGATTTACTGATATTTCGGCAGACCGTCGAGTGCAAGCCATCATCATCGCTTGGTGTTTTGGTTCATTCATTGAGGGTGCATCGGGCTTCGGTACACCTGCAGCCATCGCAGCACCACTATTGGTTGCGATTGGTTTCCCTGCTCTTGCAGCGGTCCTGATGGGCATGATGATCCAATCAACACCAGTATCATTTGGCGCGGTTGGTACACCAATCATCGTGGGTGTGAATAAAGGTCTAGATACACACAACATTGGTGAAGCACTTGTCGCACACGGTTCAACGTGGGATGCCTACCTGCAACAAATCACCGCAAGTGTGGCAATGATTCACGCGACCGTTGGCACGCTAATTCCTGTGCTAATGGCAATGATGCTGACTCGCTTCTTCGGTAAAAACAAGAGCTGGAGCGAAGGTCTAGACATTTTGCCATTTGCACTATTTGCTGGTGTTGCTTTCACCGTTCCTTACGCACTTACAGGCGTGTTCTTGGGTGCAGAGTTCCCATCACTCATTGGTGGTCTAGTTGGTCTAGCCATTGTGGTTACCGCGGCGAAGAAAGGCTTCCTTGTTCCAAAAACAAAATGGGATTTCGAAAGCGAAGATAAATGGCCAGCAGAATGGCTCGGCTCTCTAAAGATCAATCTGGATGACAACCCAGGCAAACCAATGAGTCTGACCAAAGCATGGGCTCCATACGTACTACTAGCGATTATCCTTGTTGCAAGCCGTGTTAGCCCTGAGTTCAAAGGTCTACTTAAGAGCGTAAGCCTTTCGTTTGGTAATATTCTTGGCGAGACAGGCATCAGCACAGCGATTCAACCTCTATACCTTCCTGGTGGCATCCTAGTCTTCGTAGCATTGCTTGCGGTTCTTCTACAAGGTGGTGGTGCGAAATCATTGGGTAAAGCGTTTGGCGAATCGAGTAAGACGTTAATTGGTGCAGGTTTTGTTCTTGTGTTCACCATTCCTATGGTTCGCATCTTCATTAACTCAGGTGTCAACGGTGCAGATCTCGCAAGTATGCCAGTAACCACGGCAAACTTCGCAGCAGACCTAGTTGGCTCAGCATTCCCGGCGTTGAGTGCTACCGTTGGTGCCCTTGGTGCATTCATCGCCGGCTCTAACACAGTGTCGAACATGATGTTCAGCCAATTCCAGTTCGAAGTAGCACAGACACTGACCATCTCAAGTGCCATTGTCGTGGCTCTACAAGCGGTAGGCGCAGCTGCGGGTAACATGATTGCTATCCACAACGTGGTTGCTGCATCCGCAACCGTTGGCCTGTTAGGACGCGAAGGTGCAACGCTACGTAAGACGGTAATTCCAACGTTCTACTACCTCGTGGTAACTGGCATCATCGGTCTGATTCTAATTTACGGTTTCCAAATCACCGACGCTTTAATGAATTAATAATAAATGCAGGGCTTCCCCCGCCCTGCTCTTTCTCTGGTACATCGGTCTGCACTACTACCCCGACACTTTTGGTGTGGCTTGCTGCATCAATCCCCCGACCGGTGTACCAGTCTTTTTCAGTGCAGATAATTGATTGTTCAGTGTATGGAATCCACCACAGCTCAATCACTTATCTATACTCTATTCTGACGTCGACTGCCGAAAGGATGGCAGTCAGTGGAACACTGACAGAGCAGGTGCTCATTGACTCAGGACGCAATCTTAGAATAACAGCCAGGACACACTATTATGATTATCTCTGCTTCTACAGATTACCGCGCTGCTGCGAAAGCCAAGCTGCCTCCATTTCTTTTCCATTACATTGATGGTGGTTCATACGACGAGCGCACGCTGAAACGCAACACCGATGATTTAGGTGATGTTGCGTTGCGACAACGTGTTCTGCGTGACATGAGCGATCTAAGCCTAGAGACTGAGATCTTCGGTGAGAAACTTGCTATGCCAATCGCACTTGCTCCTGTTGGTCTTACTGGTATGTACGCAAGACGTGGCGAAGTACAAGCCGCGAAAGCCGCAGAAAAGAAAGGCATTCCTTTCACCATGTCAACGGTATCCGTTTGTCCTATTGAAGAAGTCGCACCTGCGATCGAACGCCCAATGTGGTTCCAACTGTATGTTCTAAAAGACCGAGGCTTTATGAAGAACGTACTTGAGCGCGCGAAAGCGGCAGGTGTAACGACACTGGTTTTCACCGTAGATATGCCAGTTCCAGGTGCTCGTTACCGTGACATGCACTCTGGTATGAGTGGTCCAAATGCGGCGATGCGCCGAGTATTCCAAGCCATGCGCCATCCAAGCTGGGCACTGGATGTCGGTGTATTAGGTAAACCTCACGACTTAGGGAACATTTCTACTTACCGTGGCGAACCAACGAAGCTGGAAGATTACATTGGCTGGCTCGGTGCAAACTTTGATCCTTCGATTTCTTGGAAAGATCTAGAGTGGATTCGTGACTTTTGGGACGGACCAATGGTCATCAAAGGCATCCTAGACGAAGAAGATGCAAAAGACGCAGTTCGCTTCGGTGCAGACGGCATCGTTGTATCCAACCACGGTGGGCGTCAACTTGACGGTGTCCTTTCGACAGCGAAAGCTCTGCCTAGCATCGCAGATGCAGTAAAAGGTGACCTAAAGATTTTCGTCGACTCCGGTATCCGCACTGGTCTGGATGTCGTTCGTATGTTGGCGCTTGGTGCTGACTGTACGTTGCTTGGTCGCTCTTTTGTTTACGCACTAGCGGCACAAGGCGGTGCGGGTGTTGAAAACTTGCTTGATTTGTATGACAAAGAGATGCGCGTAGCGATGACACTCACTGGCGCAAAAACTATCGCCGATCTGTCGCGTGATTCTTTGGTGAAGATTCCATAGACCTTGCCGACTCTCCCCCTAACAAAAAAGCGAGCTCAATGAGCTCGCTTTTTTAGAAATTTGAATTAGCGGACGTGATGTTCGTATTCAATCACCACTTGGTTGCCTTCAATAAAAACGTTACGAATGTCGCCGTCTACGGTCACTCTGTTTTGTAAGTAAACCGAACCAGAACCCGATACATCGCGTTCGGTCATTGATGGGATAACTTGTCCGGGACGAACGTGCAATTGCTCACATAACTGCTTAACAAAGCCCAAAGTTAATGGTGCGTTACCGCGTAACAACGAAGAGAACTCATGTAGACTTAAACCTAGACGTTTTGCCATCTCCATTTGGGTAAGGTGCATTTTTGCTTTTTGCGACATCCAAATGTCGTAGAGCGCATTTCGGTCTAGCTCTGTAAATTCCATGGTTCGTCTCCGCATTTCAAAGTGACCTTAAAGTCTCATATTTAAATGTGATAAATGTTAGCGATGAGTCAAAGAACCTACAATTGATGGTTCGTATGGTAGTGCTTATCTTTCAATCTACGAGTTCTATCACATCTCATAGGTTGATTTACTCATACTTTACATTTCGTCATACCTATCATCATCTTGAATTAAGATAAAAGTCATTAATGGCAATGTAAACAGCAAAACATCCCTGTTACAACACAACGAGACTTTGTCACTTTCGTTCCGCCTCATCATTTTTCTAGGGCGAATTGGTAAATTCTGCTACCTTTCCCCCATTGTTCTATAAAAAGAAACTTTACTTATGCCACAGTGGTTTACAGAACTTCAAACTTACGTCATGGCTAACCACCAAGATTGGAGCAGCAGCGTTTTATTTATCACGATAGCCAGCTTCTTTGCTTGGATTGCTTGGCGTGTCTTGCATTCGCGCCTCGCGATTCTTGTAGAGAAAACCCCCTTCCATTGGGATGACCTTTTATTAGAAGCGTTAAAAACCCCCGTCAGCACACTCATTTGGTGTTGGCCCGCTACGGTATCAATCGGCATTGTTTTGCAAAGTGAGTTAGGCAACGAGTTCAACTGGCTTAGCACACTCAAACTCATCCTAGTGATCAGCATATTAGTTTGGATAGTGATGCGTCTTATCACTAATGTTGAAGACTATGTACTGGAACAGAAAACTCGTGATGAAACCACGGTGCAAGCGATCGCCAAAGTCGCGCGCCTGTTCTTCATCGTGATTGGTGTGCTTACCGTCATGCAAGCATTCGGACTTAGCCTTTCTGGTTTGCTAACCTTTGGTGGCGTCGGTGGTTTGATTGTCGGTTTAGCAGCAAAAGACTTACTGTCCAACTTCTTTGGCGGCTTAATGATTTACTTCGATCGTCCATTTAAAGTTGGCGATTGGATTCGTTCGCCAGATCGTAAAATCGAAGGCACTGTTGAACGTATTGGATGGCGCATGACCAGTATCCGTACTTTCGATAAAAGACCGCTCTATGTACCAAACTCAGTGTTCAGCAATATCGTCGTAGAAAACCCATCGCGAATGCTAAACCGACGCATCTTTGAAACGATAGGATTACGTTATGATGATGCAGAAAAAGTACCCGTCATCATCGATGCAGTACGTGAAATGCTACAAAACCACAAAGATATTGATACGCGTCAAACGCTGATTGTGAACTTTGATTCGTTTGGAGCTTCCTCACTAAACTTCTTCATTTACACCTTCACTAAAACAGTGAACTGGGTGCGTTACCATGAAGTGAAGCAAGATGTGTTACTGCAAGTAATGGCGATCATTAAAGAACACGAAGCGGACATCGCATTCCCAACTCAAACGCTCAAACTCGATCCAATTCAAATGGCGAAAGCACAAGCGCAAGAAGATCAAGGCTACTAGCGATTGCAGACTGCCATCATCTAACGATGGCTTATCAAATAAGGACCAAGCCCCGGACGTTATGCTGGGGCTTTCTTTTTATCTATAGGACAAGTTCGAGCAACTATTGTTAAAAAGCGTAGGAATTGGATAAGCTAGCTTCAAGCTCAAACGAATGAACAGGACAGCGCAGTGAATTTAAGACAATTGGAAGTCTTTTACGCCATCATGCAAACCGGAACCGTTTCTGGTGCCGCGCGCTTATTGCATGTATCGCAACCCAATGTCACTCGGGTACTTGCCCATACGGAGCAACAACTTAGCTTTGCCCTGTTTGAGCGTGTCAAAGGTCGCTTAGTACCAACCCAAGAAGCCAAAGCCCTACTGCCAGAAGCAGAGAAAGTCTACCAACAGCTTGGGCAATTTCGCTCTCTCACCAATAAGGTGAAACAAGGCACTCAGCACTTGAGAGTTGGAGCGCCGCCTGTCTTAGCTTCCCAATTGCTTGCTCCAACCATTGCGACCTTGTCTAAGCAGCAAGGCATCTCATTTGAGCTATTAACGGCAAACCGCGATGAACTTTGCTCAGGCTTACTTAAACACGAATTGGATGTGGCGATTGCCTTTGGTGAAGAAGCCCCACCCGCAATTTTGAGTGAGGTTTTACTCAAGCAGCAACTTGTCCTGATTGCGCCTAAATTGGCACTCAGTTCGACCGAAGACACAATGTCGTTTGATGATTTGATTCAGCACGAATTGCCAATCATCGGCTTGGACAGTCGAGACCCACTCGGTTTGTTGCTTCATCAAACACTCTCGGCACGCGACGAACATTATCACCACGCAATCACAGTACGCAGTTACGCCGCTGCTGCTGAACTGGTCAAACACCATGCCGGCTTTGCGATTGTCGATCCATGGACAGCAAAACAGTATCAAGATGATGAATCGGTAAGCGTGCGCTCACTTTCTCCTGCGCTGTCATTTTCAATCTCTATCATGTTTGCGGAACATACACCGCAATCCATTTCGACCAAGCTTTTTATTGATTCACTTAAGCAACATGTGAATCAGTAAGTTAGCACTCACCTTACCCTATAACCTCAAGTTATAGACGCACAATAAATAGGCATTCGGCTTCCCTCTTCAAACTGGCTACATTGTTTGAAAACGCCATTACTTGAACGTATTGGTTAAAAACGTCTTGTTTGAAAACGTACTGTTTAAAAACATACAGAATGACAGAGGGAACCATCATGCAAATTGCTCAACCTTACTTACTTTTTCTTGGTGACGTCACCGATCCATTAGCCGCAAAAACTGCGCGCGGTATCCATCAATGGCGCCCAGAGATTTGCTTAGGGCAGCTTCGTCTTACGTCAGAAACCGTTTCGTTAGGTTTAACCGATATGACGCTGCAACAGGCTCAGCAGCAAGGCGCAAAAACGCTCGTCATCGGCACAGCAAACCCTGGTGGTGTTATTCCTGAATCATGGCAAGCGACGTTACTAGAAGCGGCGGAAATGGGGTTTGAAATCGCCTCAGGTATGCACCAACGTCTTTCTGAATTCGCTCCTTTAGATGACTTACAACAACGTGGCTTAGCCAAGTTACACGATGTACGCCATTACGATGCCTCGCTCAAAGTGGGCAATGGTAAAGCGCGATCGGGGAAACGCTTACTAACGGTTGGCACCGACTGCTCGGTTGGCAAGATGTTCTCTGCCCTCGCGATTGAGAAAGCTTTACAGCAATCTGGTTGTAACGCTGAGTTCAAAGCCACAGGTCAAACGGGCATCTTAGTCGCGGGCAGTGGTATTTCGATTGATGCTGTTGTCGCGGACTTTATCTCTGGTGCGGTGGAAGCCATCAGCCCTGAGTTCACAGACCATGAATGGGACATCATTGAAGGACAAGGCTCGTTGTTCAATCCTTCTTTTGCGGGCGTGAGTTTAGGCTTGCTTCACGGCGCACAAGCGGACGCTTTGGTATTGTGTCACGAGATCGGTCGCCCACACATTCGCAACCTTCCCCATGCGAAATTGCCAACGATTGAACAAACCATCGAGGCAAATTTACAAGCAGCACGTTTAACAAACCCTGACACACAACTTGTTGGAATCTGCTTGAATACCTCTGCAATCAGTGAAGATGATGCCGCACAGCTTTGCCAAGAATGGACGGACAAATACCAAGTGTCCGTAACCGATCCTGTGCGTTTTGGCGTAGAGCAAATTGCTCAACAGATTATTGCGATTTAAGTTGCGATTTAAGTTGCGATTTAAGGATTGTAGATGCGATGAAAATCCATGTAGAGCCCGTCACCATTGCGATGGCGACGCCTTTTCGTATATCCCGTGGCAGCAGAACTGAATGTCACGTGGTGCGCGTAACCGTAGAACAAAGTGGCATCAGTGCCCAAGGTGAATGTACGCCTTACCCTCGTTACGGCGAGTCGGTGAAATCGGTGATCAAAGCCATTTCTCAAGCCGCTCATGAACTGCAAGGTTTGTTTGCCAAAGGTGACGCGAACATAGTCTCCCTCAGAGAAAAACTACAAACTCTTCTCCCTGCCGGTGCGGCACGTAATGCGCTCGACTGCGCGATGTGGAACTTACAAGCCAAACTCGCAGGCAAGCAACATGCCCAAGATCTATTTGAATTGCCGGCATCGATTGTCACTGCGATGACCGTGTCGATTAACACGCCAGAGGCAATGGCAAACCAGACCCGCAACTACATCGAACAAGGCGCAAAACTACTTAAAGTGAAGCTCGATGGCGAACAAGTGATTGAACGTGTTCGCACAGTTCGTGAAGCGGCAGGCGATGCGATGATCGTGCTGGATGCGAACGAAGCATGGCAAGAACTGGACTTAGACGCCACCTTTGCCGCGCTAGCGCCACTGAATATTGCGATGATTGAGCAGCCTTTACCCTCGAATGACGATGACAAGCTAAAAGACATTTCGCACCCAATTCCACTTTGTGCCGATGAAAGTTGCCATACACGCCAACAATTGCATGAATTGGTAGGCAAATACGAAATGGTCAACATCAAACTCGACAAGACGGGTGGTCTTACCGAAGCCTTATTGCTTGCAGAAGAAGCGAAACATCTTGGTTTTACCTTGATGTCCGGTTGCATGTTAGGCACTTCATTGGCGATGCGTGCAGCGCTACCCATCGCGGTCCAATCGAAAGTGGTTGATTTAGATGGTCCGATTTTACTGGGTCAGGATATTGAGCCCGCTTTGGTATATCGAGAAGGAGAAATCGTTCTGTAAAGAAGCGATGATAACCCCATCACCGATTTCATGACCTAGATTAAAAAATAATCACCATCAGCATGAAATAAGTCACATAAATTACGAGGTTATTACGGCATGCTAACACGGTAGTAACCTCTAATGCGCTTTTTCAGCAAGGTGGTGGTTGTATGTATAGAGTCATCCGAAAAATGACATGGAAGACGAACAGGCGGTAAACCCGCCCTACTCCAATGCAGTTCGTACCTGATATCAGGTTTGCTTTGGAACCGTTGATTTGCCGATAACGGCTCACTCGGTTTCGCACGTCATTTGCAAGGAGGCTCTATGCCTATCAATAAGATCCGCAACGTCGCCTTTGTCGGTCAAACGGGCACCGGCAAAACCACACTGATAGAAAAACTGCTCTACACCTGCCAAGCCACTAGCCATTTAGGGTGTGTGGAAAAAGGCGATACGGTGACCGATTTCGACCAACAATCCATCCAATATCAACACAGTATCGAAGCCACACCAGTCGCCCTCAGTTGGAACAAACACCGCCTCAATATCATCGACACTCCCGGACAAAGTGAATTACTCGGGCGCACACTCAGCGTGTTCCCTGCCGTCGAAACTTCTGCGTTGATCATCGACCCACAAATGCCCATCAACCAAACTTCTGACCGCTTGTTCGCCTTTGCTAAAGAGCAGCAAAAGTGCCAGATGATCATCATCAACAAGCTCGACAATCACGGCAACCAACTTGAAGCCGTGATGGAAAATATCATCGAACACTTTGGTGATAATTGCTTACCAATCAACTTACCTTCAGCCGATGCTCAATCGGTGGTGGATTGCTATTTCGAACCAGAGATCGAACGCGACACCTTGCTCGCCAAAGTCGAAGAAGCGCATGAAACCTTGATAGACCAAGTGATTGAAGTCGATGAAGAGCTGATGGAACTGTATCTCGAACAAGGCTCAGAACTGACAGCAGAACAGCTGCATGATCCGTTTGAAGAAGCATTGAGAACCGGACACGTAATTCCAATCTGCTTTGTGTCGTCCGAAACAGGCGCGGGGGTAGAACTACTGCTGAGAACCCTAGCGGAAATCATGCCGATGCCAAATGAAGGCAACCCACCGCTGTTGGAGAAAAACGGCAAGAAGGTAAAAGTAAACTGTGAAGCACTTGAGCACAGCGTGGCGCATGTGTACAAGATCAGCGTCGATCCTTACATGGGTAAACTCGCCTATTTGCGTGTTTACCAAGGTGAAATCAACGCAGGCAGCCAACTCTACATTGGTGAAAGCAACAAAGCGTTCAAAGTTGGTCATCTTTACCAGTTGCAAGGCAAAGACAGAACGGAGATCCCAAGGGCGCTTGCCGGCGATTTCTGTGTGCTCGCCAAAGTGGATGAGTTGGAATTTGATTCCATTGTTCATGACTCTCATGAAGAAGATGGCGTACAACTCAAAACCCTCAACTTCCCAGATTCGATGTACTCACTGTGCCTCAAGCCCGTTAAGCGTGGCGACGAGCAAAAGCTTGGGGATGTGCTGAATAAAATCGCCAGCGAAGATCCTTCTCTTCGAATCGAACATCGTGCACGCACCAATGAAACCATCATCAGCGGTCAGGGTGAATTCCACCTCAAAGTAGCGCTTGAGAAAATGTCTGCAGTCTACAAACTGGAAGTGGAAACCAGCCAGCCAAGCGTCGAATACTTTGAGACCATAACCAAACCAGCAGAAGGCCACTATCGTCATAAGAAACAAAGCGGCGGCGCGGGTCAATTTGGTGAGGTGCAATTAAAAGTACGCCCACTCGAACGCGGTGCGGGCTTCAAGTTCATTAATAAAGTGGTTGGCGGCGCGATTCCTACTGCACTCATCCCTGCAGTGGAAAAAGGCATTGTTCAGGCATTGGAAGAAGGGGCGATTTCTGGTAACCCAATCAAAGATGTCGAAGTGACCGTTTACGATGGTAAATACCACTCGGTTGACTCGAAAGAAATCGCGTTTGTCATCGCAGGTAAGAAAGCCTTCTTAGATGCGATCAACAATGCGGACCCGATAGTGCTCGAACCGATTGTGCAAATGGAGCTTCATATTCCAACCGCGAATGTGGGTGATGTATCCGGCGACTTATCCGGTAATCGCGGGCTAATTGAAGGAACAGAGCCTATCGACGCAAACTTCACCATGTTAAGAGCCAAGTCTCCAGTCAACGAACTGCAAGATTATGCTCGTCGTCTGCGCTCAATTACTGGCGGTGAAGGTAGCTTTAACATGACGCTCAGCCACTACGAACCTGCTCCACCAGCAGTGCAAAAACAAGTGTGTAATGAAGCGACGCAACAAAATTAACCTCTCTCATTTATCCCCTAAAAAAGCAAACGCCCTCGAAACTTGAGGGCGTTGTTGTATTCTCTTGGTCTTTATTTGTCTAACGACATACCAATCTGATTCAGCTTGGTTTGGAACTGCTCTACACTGTCGGCTTTATAGGTAGGAGAACCGTTAAAATAGCGTGGCTTCTCTGGCAACATCGCATTCTTGAGTTCTTGTTCCTGATCGACATTGTCATGGTACACCGTTACACGGTTTGGGATATCCTGCTTCATAAATGCCATTTTGGTTCTCCTTTATTAAGACGAATCTTAATCGTAGAACTGAACAAAAAATGCGCAAAAACTCATCATTAAAAATTTGATCTTCTAGACAATATTAGGATCTATTGACCTTTCGAACTTGGCTCTTGGATCTGATAGAGGCGGCGTTCATTCTCTGCGCAAGTAGTCTCACAGTTACACACTTTGTCAACGCCGACGTTATTCAAGCCGCCGCAACTGCCTTGAATGCGTTTATTGTGAAAGATCACACCCAGTGACATCAACAAAATGATGGCTAAGAACCCAAGAAAAGTGAACAACCAAACCATTACTTCACCTCTTTCACGTAAGAAGAAACCAATGCTTTAAGTTTAGTTGGGCGCAACGTCATGAGTGTGTTTTTTGATTGAGATTGAGGATTGATCAATAGCGAAGGTGCTTTTTTGCTACCACAGCCACCGCAACCACCTTTTTTGACGTGATTGGTCGAAGGGCGACCTTGCGTCGCAACCGTTAATGGCGATCGAGGAACACCCATTACATCATCCAGTGAGCTGCGAGTCGATAGCTTAAAGACTTGTTTACCACTGCTCAAAAGCTTACCAAGCGCACGTTCCCCAATGTTGCGAACCAACACTGCATCCACATGATATTCTTGCAAAGATTGAATAAGTTGAGATTTTGCTTTACAGCCAGCTTGTGGCATAGAAGCAATATTAGCTAGGTTTTTCAACAGCCCTTCCGTGTCGGAATAAATCGCAATGTATGGGGCTTTAACAAAATGATTGGCGACGCGTTCGCCGTCATTCGGAATAGCGTAAATCATGAGTTTGACTCCTGGTCAGGAAAAACAAGTGCATGACCCTCAACTAGGCTTTTCGCGACTTTAAAACGCGCGCTTTTAACCGTATTACCAAAGGTCTGGCGAGAGACTCCCATTTGGTCGGCAGCTTGCTGCTGGCTCAATCCTTCCAGATCGGCTAATCGCAATGCCTCTAGTTCTTCTGGCAATATGTTGACTTTCTCCAGCTCATAAAACGGTACGCCATTGGGCTTAAAACAATGGTGTGCTGCACGTCCACATATGCGTCTTTCTATTTTTGGTCTCGCCATCACATCCTCTCTACAAAACGCCTTAACCTTACGCTCGTTTATGGCATATGCCAATTATATTTTTTAGCATATGCCAATATCTTAGTTTGCAAAAATCGTATTCATAGCGAAATATTCGTTAGACATCTAATAATAATGCAACAGTACATACAAACCACCATACGATTCATTGACATGAGTCGATAAAAAACCTTTCATTTCTGTGGCTATTTTCATCAAAAATTCACCATCACTTTCACGCTCATTAATAAACAAAGCTATAATTCACCTAACACATTAGTTTGAACACTAATGATTAATTAGTTACCCTAAGTGAGCAATTTAGAGAAAGGAAACTCAATATGACGTACAAAACTCCCTTACTACTAGCGATTGGTGCGCTAGCAGCGACCAACGCAAACGCAAGTGAGTGTGGAACGGTTACCATTGCAGATATGAACTGGAACTCTGCAACACTGATTGCCAACGTGGACCGTTTTATTCTTGAGCACGGCTACGGCTGTGATGCCGAACTCATCCCTGGCGACACCATGCCAACTGGCACCTCAATGATCGAAAAAGGACAGCCCGATGTGGCACCAGAGCTTTGGAGTAACAGCCTTAAAGATGCACTAGATAAAGGTGTTGAAGAAAAGCGCCTACGCTATGCTGGTAAAGCACTCGTCGATGGCGGTGAAGAAGGTTTCTGGATCCCTGCCTACCTTGTTAAACAATACCCTGAAATGAAAACCATCGAAGGTGTGAAAAAACACGCGAAGCTGTTCTCTCATCCAGAAGACAAAGCAAAATCGGCATTTTACAGCTGCCCAGCTGGTTGGAACTGTCAAATCAGCGCCGGTAACCTTTTCAAAGCGATGGACCTTGCCGGATCAGGCTTTGATATTATCGACCCAGGGTCAAGTGCAGGTCTGTCTGGCTCAATAGCAAAAGCCTACGAACGTGAAGAAGCCTGGTTTGGTTACTACTGGGCACCAACTGCGGTTCTCGGTAAGTACGATATGGTGAAAGTGGATTTCGGTAGCGGCGTTGATGAGAAAGAATTTGTCAGCTGTACGACACAAGCTGATTGCGAAAATCCAAAACCAACCATGTACCCACCTTCACCGGTTCACACCATTACGACTGAAGAGTTTGCTTCACGCTCTCCGGCTGCATACAACTACTTCACTAAACGTGGTTTCACCAATGCAGACATGAACCAATTGCTGGCTTGGATGGAAGACAACCAAGCGGACGGTGAAGAAACCATGTTCCATTTCCTAGAAAACTACCCACAGATCTGGACCGCATGGGTTCCTCAAGACGTAGCTAAAAAAGTGCAAGGTGCACTGTAAGACTTAGACGTTTCGTAAATGGTATAGGAATACCAAAATTGTTGTATGCCGAGGCTCACTTGGGTCTCGGCAAGAAAAGGAAGTAAACATGTCTGACTCGAATTGGCTTAGCGAATTCCCAGAAATGGATCGCTCAGATCTCAGAGCTATCCGCAAAACCCTAGATGGTGCCTACCGCGATTTCTCTCGCGAATACGGCGACCTTATTGAATCATTCTTCGATCCTCTTCTCTCATTTCTCGTTTGGTTCGAAAAACTCCTCATTTCTACACCATGGATGATCATCCTTGGTGTATGTACCGCGTTGGTTTATGCCGCAAGCCGATCGTGGAAACTGGCTGTCGCGTGTTTCGTGTCATTAATCCTGATTGGGTACTTTGGCATGTGGGAAGACACGATGCGGACGCTCAGCATCATCACGGTGTGTACCATGCTCGCCATTGCGCTCGGCATTCCTATCGGTATTGCCATGGCACGATCCAATCGCGTGCAATCCGTCGTGACACCACTGCTCGACGTGATGCAAACCATGCCCGCGTTCGTCTATCTGATTCCGGTCGTTATGCTCCTTGGTATCGGTAAGATCCCAGGTTTGATTGCTGTTGTGATCTACGCGATTCCACCAGTCATTCGTTTAACCAACTTAGGCATTCGACTCGTAGATAAGGAAGTTCTTGAAGCCGCCACCGCCTTTGGTGCAAGTAACAAGCAA
Organism: Vibrio sp. MM46; assembly: GCF_027587135.1. NCBI lineage: Bacteria > Pseudomonadati > Pseudomonadota > Gammaproteobacteria > Vibrionales > Vibrionaceae > Vibrio > Vibrio sp. MM46. Next base: position 149,233 of record NZ_JAPPTO010000010.1, on the reverse strand, counting down.
CGCTTAATCGGCGTACAATTACCTTTGGCAATGCCAACCATTATGGCTGGTATCAACCAAACCATCATGATGGCACTTTCTATGGTTGTTATCGCTTCTATGATTGGCGTTAAAGGCTTAGGTCAGCCAGTATTAAAATCAATTACCAACCAGTATTTCACCCTTGGTCTGCTTAACGGGCTAGCAATTGTGGCACTGGCGATTCTGTTTGACCGAGCGTCGCAAGCTTACGCGAAGCGAACCCAAGCACACTTAGGAGATCTGAAACATGACTAAGCCACTTATTGAAATTAGCGGGCTGTATAAGATCTTCGGACCAAAGCCAAAAACAGTGATTGAGCGAGTAAAACAAGGCCAGAGCAAAGACCAAATTCTGGCTGATACGGGTCATACCGTTGGTTTAAAAGACATCAATCTGCAAATTAACAAAGGCGAAATCTTCGTTATTATGGGGCTATCTGGCTCTGGTAAGTCGACCATGATTCGCCACTTCAACCGTTTAATTGACCCAACCATGGGGCAAATCTTAGTTGAAGGCGTCGACGTAATGCAGCTGTCACCAAAAGAGCTAGAAGAGTTTCGCCGCCATAAAATGTCGATGGTATTTCAACGCTTCGGTCTTTTGCCCCATCGTACTGTGGTTGACAACGTAGCTTACGGCTTGGAAATCCAAGGCATCAAAAAAGAAGCGCGTCTTGCGAAAGCCAATGAATGGTTGGAGACAGTTGGTCTGAAAGGTTACGAGAACCAATACCCTGCGCAGCTTTCTGGTGGTCAGCAACAACGTGTAGGCTTGGCTCGTGCACTGGCGACTGACGCCGAGATCTTATTGATGGATGAAGCGTTCTCGGCACTCGACCCTCTGATCCGTAGCGAGATGCAAGATCAGCTGATTGAACTGCAAGAGAAGCTACATAAGACCATTATCTTTATCACTCACGATTTGGATGAAGCGCTTCGCTTGGGTGACCGTATCGCTATTTTGAAAGATGGCGAGTTAGTACAACAAGGTTCTCCAGACGAGATTCTGCTACACCCTGCCGATGAATATGTAGAGGCCTTCGTGAAGGACGTAAACCGAGCACGCGCTCTGACGGTTGAAACCGTGATGCAGCCACCAGCGTATCGCATTGCAGCAACAACCATTGAAGAAGCCCTTGTTGAGATGAAACGCGTGAAACAAGACTACGCGTACCACGTGACCGATGATGGCTATCAAGGAGTGGTTACCAAAGAGAGCTTGCTAGATGCTGCGAAAACCGATGCAGCACAAGAGCTGGCAGAAGAGATCTACGAAGAAGTGCCTGTTGTCTCTCCTGATTCCGTAATTGAAGAAGTACTTCCAGACACCATGTCTTGTGACTACTCACTGCCGGTTGTGGATGACGAAGGTAATCTGCAAGGTGAACTAGAACGTAGCGCCGTGGCTGAAATCTTTACTGATAATACCGAAGAGGAGTCTCCGTCAAAGGAGGTCAAAACACCACCCGCAATGGATAAAGCATCCTAATACGCAAAAGGCTCATCATCTGATGAGCCTTTTTTATCTGGTGGCGGTTTAAAAATTGCGCTACGAAAGTCAAAACATAAACACAAGGAACACAACCAACAGAAAAATACCAAAATAGCTGATGCGTATTCGCATCGCTTTCGACATTGGTTTGTGCGGACGCTTGCCTAAAGTAATAATCGACAGCCCGATATAACCGGTGCAATAACTCAATCTCCACAGGAAAATTTCTATAATAATAGAACGAACAATTGCTCGAAGAACGACTGTAACCAATTCTTCCATTTTCTTCTCCTATCCCTTTTATTTGCAAATCACTGACGTTAAAGATTTTTTCTTACAGAGGTCGTTCAATGGTTTGCTTTGTTCTGACGCAGGTTTAGGAAACAAGTCTATTATTATCACGGTATACCTAAGTGACCTTAGCATACATGCAACGAGATTACTTTGGTATATCAACTTGTTGATTTAGAGAGGAATAAAATGAAAAAGACACTATTAGCACTCACTGGTGCGGTCGTTATTCTAGCAGGCTGTCAGGATGAGAAACCAGCAGAGACAACTGCGGTTGACATTCCTCAGGCCTCAGAAGTTGAAAGCACCGTTGATGCAACACCGATTGAAGAAGAGCAAATGATCACGACAGATACCTTTGTAGATTCTGGTCACAATGCGCAAAATTCGTTGGATTGGAACGGCATTTACAAAGGCAAACTTCCTTGTGCAGATTGCGCGGGTATCGATACAACGTTAACCATTAACGAAGACGGCACTTATACATTAGTAGAGCTGTATGAAGGCAAAGAAGGCAACCCAATCAAATCAGAAGGTAAGTTCACTTGGAATGAATCAGGCAACACCATTACATTGGTTGATGAGTCTGGTCCAAACCAGTACTTCGTTGGTGAAAACATGCTAATGAAGTTGGATATGAACGGCGAAAAAGCGACTGGCGAACTGGCTTCATTTTACAACCTGAGCAAGATGCCTTAATACGGTATAACCATTTAATCTAGTCCTGATAAAGACCAAATCCGAGCCTCCCCCGCTCGGATTTTTTCATTCTTGTTATTTAGAACGACAATCAAGAATTTTCATTTATTAAGAAAAATAACAATTCAACCAATTGACGCAAACGATTGCCATTGATAGATTTCGCCATCTTTCTCATTTGTAAGTATGTCGTATGCAAATCTTTAAACGTTTCGCTGCACTTGTTCCTGCAGTACTTTCTTTCTCTGTTTTCGCTCAAACTCAACCAATCCTTGTGCAAGGAGCGATGGATATTGAAACCAGCACCCTAGTTGAAGCATTGGATGATGCCAAACAAACCACCGTTGGTTCTTGGACCTTCTGGCAAGGTGATATAGATGGCTATCCAGTCGTGGTTTCTCGTACCGAAGTTGGCTTGGCGAACGCTGCAGCCTCTACCACTATTGCGATTGAACACTTCAATCCAAAGTATATTATCAACCAAGGTACATCTGGTGGTCACGATCCTAAGTTATACCGCGGTGACATTGTGGTTGGCGAAGCGAGTTTCAACATGGGCGCTTACAAGTCTGAGTTTGCTAAAAAAGGCAAAGGCATCGACCCAACGAAGTGGCAGAACTTCGACGTAACCATGCGTCTACGTGAAAACGGCGAGTTTGTTGAACACAAACAATTTAAAGCGGATCCGGCACTGGTTGAAACCGCTCTTTCTTTGTCTGAAGAATACAAAAAAGGCAAAGTCGTGAGAGGCTTGATTGGCTCAGCGGACGAATGGAACCGCGAAGTGGATCGTATCAACTGGTTCCATGAAACATACGGTACGTCTGTTGAAGAAATGGAGACTTCCTCTACGGCATTGGTTGCTCAAGCTTACCAAGTGCCTTTCGTTGGTATCCGTATACTTTCGAACACAGATCAACACAAGCAAGACTTCGATCCGCAAACCGCGGTCGATTGTCAGCTATACACGATTGATGTGATTAAAGCGCTGATCAAAAAGCAATAGTCGCTTTTAGAATCATAAAGGGAGGCTTAGCAAAGCCTCCCTTTTACTTTGTAATCTTGAGTGAGGGCTCAGTCCAAATATACGACGAGCAAGTCTGCCTCAATAGCATTGGCGAGCTTGGGAATAGAAGAGAACAAGCGGCTCATAAACTTATGATGGTGACCACACACCACCAAATCGATGTCATTTTCCTTCGCTATACCAGCCAACTTAATATGTAGATCCCCCACCACCACCATGGACTCGCTAATTGGATAATCACTCTGCTTAGCTAAAGCATCAAGTTCTTGCATTAGCTTTTGCTCGTCCTTCGATTCCAGCGCGACCCTATCGTGATCAACAAAAACAAAAGACACCTTACTGTTTGCATCTCTTGCCATCGCAATAGCTTTGTCGATCACTACTCGACTCGAATCTGATAAATCAACTGCCACCAAAATGTGCGCGTAGCTCATGATACTCTCCCAACTGACCTGCCTAAATTAAGTCTAGCATCACAAGGAATACCACGAAGCAATCACACAATCTGCGCTATAAGCACTGCTGTTTAAGCCAGTTAGTCAACTTGATGATTTCAGGCTGACGAGCACGATTCTTCTTATGTACAAAGTAAAAGCTATCCCCAGTTTCTAAGCCGTGAGAGGGGATATAAACCAAGTCTTGAGCCTTATCTCGTTCATTCAACATAAAGTCATTGGCAAACGTAATGCCTTGGTCATAGCGAGCAGCTTCGATAGCCAGCAGCATGTGACTGAAGTGCTGCATATCAATATCTTTTGGCAACTCAAACCCACCGGCTTTGCACCACTCTGACCAATCTTTACCGCGCTCACGATAGATAGAGTCGGTCGAAAGGATCGGATAGTGCCAGAGTGCATTCGGCATTGGTTGGTCTTGAATTTCTTTCCAGATATTGAGGCTACATACCGGATACAAAGTCTCATCATATAAACGCACAGCCACGTAATTACGCTTAGGCTTCTGCACTGTGATAAAACAGTCACCAACGCTGTCGGTTTGTTCTGGATCTCCTGCAACCATGTTGAGCGTAAGATCAATTTCCGGATGCTGACGCTTGAAGTCCGCCAATCGTGGGATTAACCATTTCACCGCCAGCGAGCTGTAAATTGCCAAGCGTAGACTGCCCTTTTCGCCTTCACGCACTTTTTGACTCGCCATCGCAATGGCACTAATAGCAGGACTGATATCTTCAAGATAACGAAAGCCAGTATCCGAGAGCGATAACTTACGCCCCTGACGAATGAACAGGGCTTCACCAAGGTAGTCTTCTAATATGCGAATCTGATGACTCACCGCACTTTGCGTCACGTTGAGCTCCTCTGCTGCAAAGGAAAAGCTCAAATTACGAGCAACGGATTCAAAACAGTGGACCGCTCTAAGAGGTGGCAATTTCATTATCTAAAAATCTCATACTTAAACTAATAAATATCATTTCACTTCATCCTATGACATCACCTACTCTTTGGCAAAGAATGAGGAGAGGAATAACGTGAAAGTCACATCTGTCGGCGCAGCCATGCTGCTATTAATTGTTGGTAACCTAATTGCGGTGCTCTCAGACGCTTTGATCAAAAGCGTCGGTAATGAGGTGCCGGTTTTTCAGTTTGTGTTTTACCGACAATTGTCAGCTGTGATGATGTTATTACCCGTGTACCTACTCACTAAACAAGCCCCATTAATGGAAGGCTTTAAATGGCATGCGGTTCGTGCGCACGTTTGGTTAACTGGTGCGATTTTTATGGTGTTTGCCATCTCATCAATGCCACTCGCTACGGCAAATGCGATCTTTTATGCAGCTCCTTTGATCATGTTGCCACTGGCAGCGATCTTCTTTGGAGAGAAACTTTCTGCACAATCTATTGCAGCGGCAGTGATGGGTTTTGCAGGTGTACTTGTGATTATTCGCCCTGATCAGATTGATTGGGCGGCGCTATCGGCATTGGTTGTCGCAGTCACTTTGGCGATCAACAACCTGCTAATTCGGAAGTTACCGAAGAACCAATCCGTACCACACACACTTTTGATGACGAATCTAGCCGGTATGCCTGTATCACTCTTGTTGGTGTTTATCGAGGGCGAAGCATGGGATTGGAGCTCATTCCCTGTAGCAGCAGGCTCAAGCTTATTCATCATGATTTATGCAGCAACCTGCGTGTTGGCTTATCGCTCTATCGATAGCAACAAAATTGCTAGCGCAGAATACAGCGGCTTAATTGGTGCCGTGATCGTTGGTTTGATTTGGTTCGGTGAAGTGCCAGATATCTTTATGGCAATCGGCACGGTAATGATTGTCGTGCCTCTGATTTGGCTATCCAAACGAGAACGCCGCAAACAAAAGCAAGCGCAAGCCGCCAAACTCGCAGAAGAGCAACATCACCGAGCTCCTGCAGCGTAAGTATCTAAAAAGCCGAGCGTTCATCGCTCGGCTTTTGTATTTTAGTATCCGATATTCATGCTCGCTTCTGAAATTCGGTCTATGCACAGACATCAACACAACACCCGAATTGTCGTTGCCCTTAATTACTTGTAGAAGAGGTTATCTTACCTAGCCCGTACAGCGTGATTTCTCGCTCATTCATATTGTAGATATTGTCAGCCGATGCTGCGTTTATAGTGAAGTAGTAAAAGCCTTCTGGGTCGGGTAATCCCATTTTTCTGTAGTAATCAATGTATGGCTGATGATATTCGTGACCAACAGGAAAGTCTGTGGCAACGTCATCCCCAGCTCCCCAAGAATGCACTCCGATCGTCGCCCCACTTTCTATCGTTCTATTCACGCCAGCTACAAACAAATCTGTACCACCAGAGGCTATTTCTCCATCAGCAGCAATGTAAGAATCTAAATGGCTTGCACGTACTTGGTAAGCGAGCTCTAGGTTTGCATCATCATCAGCAGAGCCATCAATACTAATAAACTTAAGTAGTTTAATCTCTGGGTGCTTTTTCATCATACGTTCAAATGCAGCAGGCGACCCTTTACAAACGACCCCTTGTAATTCTGCCACATCCCCCTTAACTGCAAAGGACAGACTAGGTTCATCTGGAAACAGTTGATCTCCACATTGTGATACAAACAAATTAGGTGCATTAGCTGGAGTAGAAGAATGGCTTTGTCCCTCGATACCACAGCCTGTCAACGCAATCAAAATAATCATCGTCAATGTTTGTTTCTTCATCACTACTCCAATAAAACATCATTCAATAAAGAGACAAATTTTAAACAAAAAAACAGCCTCTTCTATCGATGCTTACATACGCTTACAGACTCTCCCAACGCTCGTCTCGCTGTTAACGTCATCGAACTTGAAATTCAATGAAGCGTTGCCTGCTATAGTTAAAACAGTAAATAACAAAATTAAGGCAGCATTGAATTCATCATTACCTCTCGGAAACTCTCAACACTCGGGCTTTTTTGTGCAAGAAATCGCTCTTGATTCAATTCAGCGCTGCCACTTTTTTGAGGATCTGCGCATGCAAATTGGTTTGAAAACCACACTTCAATTCCTTGTAATTACAACATGTTTGCTTCTTTCTTTACTGACTAGTTCCTCTAACGCTTCTCCGCTTAAGGTCGGGACTTACCCATGTCCTCCTTTTGTTATTGGTTCTGTTGACAGTGATTTGAACGGTCTCAGCATTGAATTATGGGAGCAAATTGCCAAAGAAATGAGCGTCGAGTTTCGTTTTGAAAACCAACCTTTAGACGATCTACTCAACGCGATAGAAACAGAACAAATAGATATAGGTGTTTCATGTATTTCTATCACTCCAGAACGCGAACTGTTCGCTGATTTTTCTCATTCTTTCTACGAAACCCATCTCGCGATTGCGGTAAAAAACCAAGGCTATCTGCATACCTTGCAATCTATCTTTTTGAACCCGGCTTTGTGGCTCATCGTTGGTGCCATCATATTGGTAGCTGGCTTAGTCGGAGCATTTTTCTATGCGTTAGAAGAAGGGAAAAACGAAAAGCTATATTCAATGAAAAACAGAAGCGGTCGCTGGGTTGAAAGCTTTATTCTTGGCTTGCTGTTTATTACCCGAGGACCGTTTAACTACTTTGAATTTAAAAGCTTAACTGGGCGAATTGTGACGGTATTCATTGGTGTTTTCAGCATGCTTTTTATCGCCAGTATTACTGCAGTTTTGGCTAGCAAACTCACCCTTAGCCAAGGTTATTCACAAATCAAAGGTATCAATGATCTTGCCAATGTTGAAGTCGGTACCAAAACGGCCACCACCTCTTCCTTGTTACTCACTAGCTTTGGCATTCGCCACAAAGACTATGCAGACATGACGGCGCTTTTAACTGCCTTAGACAAAGGTGAAGTCGAGGCGATTGTCGCGGATGATGTTGTGCTCAAATACATGATTGGCAGTAGCAGACTATCTGGGCAATTTGAGGATTTAGAAGTGTTGCCGTACCAACTAGAAAAACAGAACTACGGCTTCATCATCACAGAGAACAACCGTTATGAGGAAGAGATTAACCGCGCGCTGTTACAAATCCGTGAATCACGAAAGTGGCGTAAAACGTTGGTCGACTATTTCGCAGACAAGTAGTATCCACCACTATCTTCTAAAACGAAAAAAGCCCTTAAGTTCAATGAACAAAAGGGCTTATGTATTCAATCTAGTTGGCGATTATTGCGGTAGAACCACTTTACCATCTTGAATTGGGAAAGTTTTGCCTGCAGGTTTGCTCTTCATGCGCACAGTCGTTGGTGCACCTGCAACTTCATAAGTGACATCGTAACCTACTACTTTTTCTGAAGTGGTGTATTCAGTGTGGCATTGTTTCTCTGTTGAAGTCACAACATCGCCCTTCTGCACATTGTCTTGAATTTCACGCCCCGCCATTGCACCGGCGATGGTTCCTGCCGCCGTTGCAATCACTTTGCCTGAACCACCACCGATTTGGTTACCTAGTGCAGCACCCGCCGCCGCACCGCCAACCGTGCCAAGGATCTTGTTGTTGTCTTTAGGTGCAACTTGGTGCGTCACTACAACATCTTTACACACTTGATGTGGGTTCTTCACGGTTTCAGTTACCGCTTCAACAAGCGTAATGTTTGCTTCAGTTGGTGCAGGTGGCGTTTTGTCTTTACAGCCTGCCAGTACAGCAACAACTGCCGTCGCAATTGCGATAGATTTCATATTCATGGATTACTTCCCAGTACAGTTATCTTTGATTGGCGGTATAGTAAATCGAGAACTGTAATTCACATCAGGTAAAAACAAGCCCGAGGTCATTAGCAGGTTAAAAAACGGCGTTTTATAAACGGAATGTCAGGAGGTAATCTTGAAAAGGTCAATCGGAGCCAGATCACATCAATGCTGACTATGAATCGCCCAGCAACTACTAAGTCAGATTGAGCAAACTTTAAGCAACCACCATCCATCGAGTCCAAAAGGCGAGCAAAATCGATGCGAACATGACCCAAACCAGCGTCGCGGCTGTCAGTGTACCCACCAAGCTCAAGCGGTAGCTAAAGTAAAAGACAGACATCAGATACGCCGCATAAGGTATTAGAGAGTAGATACCGAACAGTGCGGTTTGGCGCAGTGCCTCCATATCTCGCTCGCTGCCCACAATAAAGTGCGCAATCAATGCGAAGGTCGGAAACAAAGGCACCAAACCTGCAATATAGAAGCTTTTTGATTTAGAGAGCATGGCAATGACGAGTACTGCCACCGCACCGAGTAACGATTTGAGAAAAAGACTGGTCATCAATATCTATCAAACCGTCTAAGCTAAACTCAAAAACAGCTCATCATCTGTCAGATATTTATGACGATGGCTTAGACTGCGTAAGTGCATAAACATAAAGTCAGGAAAACCTGGAGCAATGACGTTGTTTGGCTCCCAGAAGATGCCACCCACGAAAACGTAGCGACCTTGCTTTTCATCATCATGCAAAGGGTTATTGATTGGTGTCGACAATTCAGCGCGGCATCCTTCAACTACACAGACGATTTGCCCTTTAAAAATGCCAATTACACGTTTAACAAGGTTCGCTTTTATTCCGCACTTCCATGCTTGGCGCGTTGCCCACTCATAACCGTGTTTGTTAATCGCTTTTTTCTGTAAATGCACAACCAAATTCATCGCTCATTCCCGAGTTGACCTTTGTTTGTACTATAACCAAATCGCCTTCTCGGTTTGCCGATTTTAATTTGTCGAAACCATAGAAGATAAAAATCAAGAAACGGGAGCTTTACAACAATTCGCCTTTTCCTTAACGAATTTTAGGATTTTTCTGACAATATAAAACAACTTCTGTTGCATAGAATGGCGTCATATTTATAAAAATAACGACAACAATAAGGTGACGTATGGCTTTTGATGACTATTGGAAGAAGGTTCGTGAAAAGCACTTAAAGAGTGCCAACTTAGAAGGGCTTATTGTTAAAAGAATACGAGCGAATACAGGCAGTAAGAGGCTCCCATATCGAACGAAGTGTGGCGCATTGTGTGAAATCAAGTACAACGAAGTGTGCGACAGTCAAAAAGAGTGATGATTCTGCACCACCCTTTTCTCAGTATTTCAACTTTACCGCCGATAAACACCGTTCTTACCGGACTACGCGTCAATAAGGTAGTTATCGCCTTCGTTTTCTAGGCGATCGATCAGTACGCGACACTCATCGAGATCAAGCGGCTGCTCAAAACGACGCTTCAAATTCATTAAAAAGAAGATGTCTTCGCACATCGCTTTCTCTGGCTCATCGCTGATTTTCGCAACAGGTGAGCCGTTGCATGACACCATTTTAATAACGATAGACAAAGGTTTGTACGCAACACCTTGTGCGTTCACGTAATCACCCATATCGTTCGCAAGCGACGTACCAATGCCAAAACTCACTTGAACACGACCTTGGAAGTGCTCACAAATATCTAGCGCTTGATCGAAGTTCAAACCATCGGTAAACACCAAGGTTTTCGTCATTGGATCGATGCCAAGCGATTGATAATGCATAATCATCTTTTCGCCCCATGTGTAAGGGCAACCACTATCATGACGCACTCCCACATAAGCATTACTGAGCTCTTCATCAAAGTCTTTTAAGAACGCATCAATACCAATGGTGTCCGTTAATGCAATGCCTAACGCGCCATTAAACATCTTTTGCCAACGCTGCAGAGCTACCTTTTGTGAATCACGGACATTCACGAGCGCTTGGTGCCCCATAAACCATTCGTGTGCCACTGTACCGATTGGCGTGAGATCGAGCTCTTTCGCCAAATGGTAGTTACTGGTTCCAGTTAGACTGTCAGGCAACTCTTCGCTCAGATACTGCAACATTGATCGCTGAGCTTGGAACGAGAAACGACGACGAGTCGACATATCAGCAAACTTAAAGTTGGTGATATTACGACGTTTCAGCTCTGCTTTAAGGAGACGAACCTTCTCTTCTAAAACCGATTGGAACTGCTCGACTGGGATCTCTGCCCAACGTGCACGGCTACGCACTTCGGACACAATACTCATGATGATGGTTTCGTAAAGAATGGTTTCTTTCCAAAGACCATTGATGGTAATGCGTAATTGGCTTGTGCCATCAGCCATGGTTTTCGTATTGAAAGAAACATCGCGTTGAGGGTTAAAACGAAACGCATGCAGTGCATCAACAAACTCAGGACTTAGATAAGGCGCAACACCTTTCATGTACTCAATTTCTTCTGCAGAGAAGGTGATATCTTGCAGTTTAAGTACTTCAGCTTTCACCTCTGGCAGCAATTCAGATAGGTCTTCTTCACTGCGCACGATGAATTTATAAGACACCATCGCATCGGGATAAAGCGCTGCAACAGCACTCATCATGTTCACTTTGTATACGTCAAAATCTAACGCACTTTGGATGATGCGAGACGAAAATAAATTGGTGGTCATTCGGAGCCCTTCTACACGCCCTTTTTCGTTTATACCCAAATTCCCTCAGCACGGTACAAACCGCATCTTATTGTTTTCCCGACAAAGTTGGGGGAAAGTTCTCAACAAGGCAAACTTGGGTATATAACTTGTTGTTACTAACTTAATTGCGTAAACAATAAACACCCACTTAGGGTTTGTCAACTTTTGTTACTAACCACTCATTTTTATAAGGTTTTTACGCACAAAATTCGGACAGTTATTGTGGATAACCTGAGCAGATAAGCACACCTTTGCTTAAAGATGAACGCTAGACAACAATGAACACGTTTCTAACAATCGGTTACTTACCCATTGATTGACTACTTGTTATGCGCTAGATTACTTACAAATTATTCTCAGGACCAAATCATGATCGTAACCGTCGACATTATTCCATTCAGACTATCTGGCTGCGCCGATAAGGGGTTGGAAGTGTTGCTGATCAAGCGTTCGAACCCGGAACGTCCGTACCACGGTGTATGGGCCCTACCCGGCGGGTTTGTGTTTGATAAAGACATGACCCACGAAGGTGGACGCCCGGCGGACGAGAACTTTGAAGCAGCACGACGCCGTATCTGCCGCGAAAAAATCCATACCTACCCCCGTCACTTTAGTGAAGCCTTTGTCGATGGCGACCCAAAACGCGATCCTGAAGATTGGAGTCTGAACATCACTCACTACGCCTTGGTTGACCGTAACAACAAAGAGCAAATCGACAACGCTGGCGTTCCAGAATGTCATCTAAAGTGGTTCCCACTACAAGCAATCCTTGATGGCGAAGAGACCCTCGCTTTTGATCACCAAAAGATGATTGAAAAGGCATGGCAGAAGTTGCGCGCCTCTATCGAATACACCTCGGTCCTGTTGTTCGCACTTGATAAAGAGTTTCTGGTTGCCGACATCATTGCCGCCTATCAAGAGTTCGGTATCGACATCAGTCGCATGACGATCAAACGACGCTTGATTGATTCAGGTGTACTCAAGCCAACCAACAAAGTCGCTTCCACTAACAAAGGTAAAGGCGGCAAACCAGCGATGGTCTACACCCTAGCAAGCGACGAAGTAACCTTTTTCCAAAACTGTTTGCGTGGCTAACGCAAGCATAAAGACAGACAAGGAGTCTGCCATGACAGTTCGAGTTAATTACCAAACCACAGCAGTGATCGACGTGGATCCTGAGAAAGGTTTCACCGAACTTTGCCCTGACGAACTGCCAGTCACTGGCGCATTAGAAATCGTTCCAGAACTACTAAAGAACCACGCGAAAGGTCGCTTAAAGCTCGTCAGCCGTGATTTGCATCCACCAAAAGCGGCGTGGGACGCAGAAACGCCAGCGAATATGCTTGAACCAGTAGGCTTACCTAACGTGGATATTAAGTGGAACCGCCATTGTGTGCTTGGCACTACGGGCGTTCAACTGTTGGACGGTCTACCTCCTGTTCTGGAGTACGATTTCCAAGTGAACAAAGGCATGGACCCAGACGCACATCCTTACGGTATCTTTTTCCACGACGTGGCTGATACCAAAACCACAGGTGCGAATGAGTTCCTCAAGTTCAACAACATCGATACAGTTGTTGTCGGCGGCTTAGCGCTCGATTTTTGTGTAAAAAAATCCGTCACTCAAGCACTCGACTTAGGCTTCAAAGTAATTGTGAACCTAGCTTCTAGCCGTGCGGTCTTGCCAGATACCGTCGATGCGGTAATTGCAGAGATGAAAGAGAAAGGTGCGATATTTGTCGACAAGGCGGATGACATCATCGTTGAGAACTTCGCGTAATATATGTCGATTTAAATATAAGCCCATCAGCTTTTGCTTAAAAAGAAAACGGTCCAGCTTATCTGGACCGTTTTTTGTTTGTGGCGTCTAAGAAGGGGATTACTTAATCACACCACACACAATGCGAGCACCGCCGCCGCCAAGTTTCGCCGGATGGTCAGAGTGGTTATCACCACCAGCATGAACCATCAAAGCACGACCTTTTACGTCATCAAGTTTCACTCGTGGTGCCAATACTGGCTGATCCGCCATTCCATGAGCATTCACGTAAAGCGCCGGTAAATCGCCAAGATGATTGTCGTCCGTCCAAGGGAAGCCATGCTTGCCTGTTTTTTCTGGGTCATAATGCCCTCCAGCAGCACCGCCAAGAATGGTTTTACCTTCTTTGGTAATGCTGTCACACGAGCCGTTAGCGTGTAAATGGAAGCCATGCGTACCAGCGGGTAAACCCTGTAGTTTCGGTGTAAAAACGGTGCCGTAATCACTGTCGCTGATCATCACGGTACCAGTTGATTGCCCAGAGCCAAGGTCAATCATTTCTACGCTTACTGTCTCGGCAAAAGTTGGAGAAGAGAGAAGCGTTAGTGCAGCAAGCCATGTTGTTTTATTCATACTGTGGGTCCTATTTATTGTTATTTATCAGTGTTGAAGCGATTTCAACACATTGGATTGACCATAGATCTCGGCAAATTCTTTCAAATTTAGCCCAGCTTTATTGCGCAGCTCTGGTGAACAATCCGCTTGATAGAGGTCTTTAGCTATGCCTATTTCACGTTTGATGAGTGCCCCCATTAATGCAGTGTTACCACGCTTATCTTGTAGGCAGGCGTTGGCTCCGGAGTCGAGCAGCAAGCGAACGGTTTCTCTATGTCCTTGATATGCGGCCACCATCAATGCGGTATAACTTTGGTTATTGCGTTGGTCGATTGGGAAGCCTTGAGAAACAAATGTATCGACCACTTCGTTATTACCAATTCGCGCAGCATCGAAGAACAGTTCAACCAGAGATTGGTATTCCTCTTCCAGCTTGTCTTCGGCGGCCAATAAGCTCAGCGAAAAGCTCAAAGAGAACAGAACGGCACTGAGCAAAAACACGGTTTTCATTTACTCACCCTCATTAACAAAATTGGAGAATGACCCACGGGAGCCCTGATTTTCGGGCAGAAAAGAGCAGATAAATCTCCCGCAGGTCAAAACTTATTGCTTACATCATCGCTTTGTTTTTCACTTGCTTGAGATTGGTATCTGTCGCCTCAGCCAGACGCGTACCGTACTCTTTGTCTGCGCGGTAGAAATAGCTCACCATGGTTTCCTTAACGTCTTTATCCATCACCTTGTTCAGGTCACCCGCTAAGTTGGCAATCAAATCACTCTGGTCTTGCTTGTTCATGCTGCGGAACAACACACCCGCTTGGTAGAAGTTACGAGGATTGCTGATCGCTTTTTGTTGAACAGTGCCAACCAACTTGGTTTCAACTGCTTTAAACTGCGTGTCTTCTGCCAGCGCCAGTTTACGGCTTGGTTCGTAGTTCACATCACCATTGCCTTGCTTCGCGTTGTTGCTCAATCCATCTTGGTTATGGTTATTCACTGATGCTAACGGACGGTTTACTGGCAGTTGGAACAAGTTCACACCCAAACGATACAACTGTGTATCTGCATAAGCGAACAAACGACCTTGTAGCAAACGGTCTTCCGATGGTTCGATACCAGGAATCAGATTCGAAGGCGCAAATGCCGACTGTTCAGTGTCTAAAAAGAAATTTTCTGGTAGGCGATTCAACGTCATAGTGCCGACTTTTTGATCCGGTACATTCAGCCATACTTTGGTTGCATCTAACCCGTTGTAATCCAGTTTGCTCAGAGCTTCTGGTGACAGCACTTTCACGTAGAGATCCCACTTAGGATAGTTACCACGCCCAATTTCTTTGTACAGATCATTGGTTAAATGGTTGAAGTCCTTACCCTGCATCGCAGTTACTTCATCAGGACGAAGGCTTTCAATACCTTGTTGGCTCTTCCATTGGAACTTCACGTAGTTCACATCGCCTTGCTTATTGATCCACTTGTAAGCGTGCACACCAAAGCCATCCATCGTGCGATAGCTTGCTGGCGTGCCTAAGTTGCTATAAACCCAAGTCAGCATGTTGGTCGCACTCGGCTCATGACTGAAGAAATCAAAGAATCGGTTTGGATCCTGAACGTTGTTAACTGGAGACGGTTTGAGAGAGTGCACCATATCCGGGAACTTAATCGAATCACGGATGAAGAACACAGGCAGGTTGTTCCCTACCAGATCCCAGTTACCCTGTTCAGTATAAAATTTAGTGGCGAAACCACGAGGATCGCGAAGTGTCTCTGGTGATCCTTTTGAGTGAATAACGGTCGAAAAACGTACGAAAACAGGAGTTACCTTTCCTTTGTTAGTAAAAGGAGCGGAAACCGTTAAGTCACTAAAATCACCCGATGCAACAAACTCACCGTGAGCACCTGTACCACGAGCATGCACAACACGCTCAGGAATTCGCTCTCTAGCAAAACGCTGCAATTTTTGGATCAGGTGAACGTCTTGCAGTAATACGCTGCCATTTTCACCTGCTGTGATTGAATTCTGGTTGTCACCAACTGGTGCACCATTGTCTCTTGTCAGGGTTTGCGCCTGTAGAGATGTGCTGGCTAAGCCAACTGTAATTAATAAAAAGCTTTTTGACATCTGCATGGTTGCTCTCCAATGCGTGCTAACCATTTGACCAGTCGAGTGGTCAATGGATACTCAAAAGCTCTTTTCTGCCCACCGAGAATATATCTTCAACAATTACATTTGTTTAATGGGAAATAACGATAGATTTAATAGGGAGAACCAATGAAATTTTTGAGGTTTTATCGGTTTGATTAATAAAACCTAGACTCGGGCTGAGAAACTCGACGGAAGAGTTAATACACTGACAGAAAAGCACAGCGATGAAAAGGACACCAGAATGCACCAACATGAAAAGTTAAATTACGTTGAGTTTGGCACGCGAGACATCAATGCGACTAAACAGTTTTTCGAGCAAGCCTTTGGATGGAGCTTCGTTGACTATGGACTAGAGTACAGCGCCTTTTCAGGTCAAGGTTTAGACGGTGGCTTTTTTGCAGCAGAGCAAGTGAGCCAAACAACAAATGGGGCGGCACTACTGGTGTTCTATAGTTCAGATATTCACACTACGTTAGCTAAAGTCGAGCAGTTTGGAGGTCAAGTAATTCGTCCGATCTTCGAATTTCCCGGCGGTTGTCGTTTCCATTTCACCGAACCAGGTGGCAATGAATTCGCGGTCTGGTCTGAAAACCATTAATTAATGACAGGTAAAACAATAATTAATGACAAGTAAAACAGCAACGTACCATTACATTCGATAGTTGACTCGAAGAGTTACAAACCAGCTCGCCTCGCCTTCTCATTTATTGATAACGCGGGGCTTTTAGAGCGGTTAAATCTTATACAGTTGTTTTTGTTCTTTAAATACAAAAGCAAAGGTAAAACATGGAAGTTTTGAAGCGTTGGTTCATCGCCCTTTCAATAGGGGTTGTATTATCGGCATGTGGCGGGGGAGATGGCTCCTCTGTTGACAGCAGCTCCGCATATGTTCCTGCGGAAAAAATACAAGACAATATTTTTTCCAATATCACTGGCGTTAGTTATCCCTACGACATCTACTTGCCAGAAAACTATGAAGAGCGCACGACATCTTTACCCGTCATCTACGTTTCCGACGGTAATGGGACAGGTCAGGGGTTTGGTAACCTCATCGCCAATGCCGAACTCGATGTCATTCTAATCGCCATTCATGAAGGTCCTCCTGGACGCAGAAACATTGATTATTTGCCACCAGGTGTCGATGACTTCTACCTTTTCTTAACCCAAGAACTCATCCCAATTGTTGAAGCCGAATACGATATCGATCCAAATGAACGCACACTGGCTGGACATTCATTTGGAGGCGCAAAAACTGCCTATATCATGCTAACGGAAGACATTGGCGTCGAGTTCTTCAAAAATTTCATCATCTCTGACGGGTCATTTTGGCGCATTGATGACACCATCTATTCTTTGGAGGAGCAACGTTACGAGGCTTCACCATGGTTAGAAGCCACCGCTATATTGAGCTCAACAAACATCGGAAATCATCCATCGGTTGATGCTTTCTATAAACATATCCAATCGAAGGGCTACATGGGTTTTAATTTGCCACCGCTCATCGAGTACAAAAAATTAGATCACGGGAAGATGTGGTACCACACCTACAGAGACAGTCTACCAATCTTGTTTCCAAAAGAAGAAATTTAAGACCATCAAAATAAGTCAGTGGTAGCCAGATTCGGAACTGACATTGCATTTCTGGTTGATCTCATCCTTGGTTTAATCCACTGTTAGCGCAACAATTAATCAATGGGGCGCTAGACCTCGACCAAGGATGTATCATGACTGCAGCCAGTTTTTTTCGCTTACTTTGTCTCGCTGCTATTTGGGGTGGCTCGTTTCTGTTTATGCGAGTCGCCGCTAATACGTTCGGACCGGCTTACTTAATCGAGTTTCGTGTTGCATTTGCGGCAATAGCATTGCTCTTGATAGCTTTCTATCTCAAAAAGAAACTTGCCTTCACAAAACACATTAAGCACTTTTTCATTATTGGCTTATTTAACAGCGCCGTGCCCTTTCTGCTTTTTGCTTACGCTGCTCAAACACTGAATGCGTCGACCTTAGCCATTCTCAACTCAACCGCACCGATATGGGGCGCGTTAATTGGTTTTGTTTGGTATCGCAGTCCTTTAACGGCAAAAGCCATTCTAGGTATGATGATTGGTATTGGTGGTGTGGCTGTACTTGTCGGCTTAGATTCTTCAACCATCGGCAGAGAGGCTATCTTCCCCATCGGGGCAAGCCTAATGGCTTCTTTCAGCTATGGGATTGCAACCAACTACACTAAAAATGCTCCGCAAGTTCCAGCTTTCGACAATGCACACGGCAGTATGTGGGCAGCGGTTATTTGGGTTCTACCGTTATTACCTTTTCTACCGATGCGCGCTGAACCGAGCAGTTTTGAATGGAGCTCCGTCATCGCTCTTGGCGTTGTGTGTACCGGTTTCGCTTATTTACTCTACTTCCGCTTAGTTTCGGATATTGGTCCTGCTTCTGCCTTGACCGTCACTTTCCTTGTTCCCGTTTTCGGTATTTTATGGGGTTACTTGATTCTGGGTGAACCTGTCGGTTTTAACACCATCATAGGGACAATTTTGGTGCTAGGCGGAACCATGTTGGTGACAGGTTTCTCTCCTGCTGCAATGCTGGCAAAGCGAAAACAAAGAGTGGCATAACAACCGTTGTAGTACGCAGTCACCATATTTATACCCAAGTAACATCAAACCATTTGAGACCGCGGTAATAGCGGTCTCAGTGCATGAGATAGACAAAGCACTCAGTTATACGCTCTTGCTAGCAAGCCACTCCCTCGATATTGGTAAAACTTACAATCGTTAGTGATAAATGCAGATTCTCCGGCTTTAAGGGTCAGACTTGCCTCTGATGTCATGACCTCAACTCTGCCTTCAACACAAAAAACAATCTCTGCACCACGCACAAACTGTTGTTTGCATTCGCCATCGGAAGAGAGAATATCAAAACCAAAATCATCTACCGGAATTGGATAGCTCAACTTGCCCTCTTTATGAATTGGCGACAGCTTAATCAGTTCCGGTTGCGTGGTGTGAAATGCCGTATTTGCGATAAGCTCATCCACATCAATGTACTTGGGCGTTAACCCAGCTCTAAGCACGTTGTCAGAATTCGCCATGATTTCCAACGCTGTACCTTGCACATACGCATGAGGCGTTTCGGCATGGAGAAACATCGCTTCACCAGGTGCAAGTTCTATCGTGTTCAACATCAGCGGAGACAGCAATCCAATGTCTTTCGGGTAATGCTTTTGAAATTCCGCCACATAACTGAGCACTTCTCTTTCCAATGCCGTCTTTGGACCACGCTCTAATGCTGCGTCCAATTCTGCCAAGGCTTGAATTTTATGAGCTTCGCTCAAGGTCATGATCGCCGTGAAGAAGTCTTTCAGCCCGTCTTGATTTGGGTGCTCGGCTAACGCTGCCACCTTACCATCTAAACTGCGAATACCAAATTGGCGGAACAGCGTCAGTATCTGTTCTATCGGACGAAAGCCATTCATCGCCTTGTAGAAAGTCAGTGCGTAGACCAACTCTGGCTTGTGATTAGCGTCTTTGTAGTTGCGATTAGGAGCATCAAGTGGAATACCTTGTTCATTCTCTCGTGCAAAACCAAGCTCAGCTTTTCGCTTGTTAGGATGAACTTGAATCGAGAGCGGAGAATCCGCCGCAAGCACTTTGAATAGGTACGGAAGTTCACCGAAACGCATCATGGTGTAATCACCAAACATGCTTGCTTTGTCTCTCGCAATCACATCAGATAATAACTCACCAGTTGCTGCGATGCGCGAGCAACCATTGGGGTGCGCTCCCATCCAAATTTCAGCTTGAGGTTGATGGTTCGCATTGTCGATGCCAAACAGTTTAGAAATCGACTCTTTGCTTCCCCAAGCGTAGTTTTGAATCACGTTATCTAGCTTGAACAGTGACATCTCACACTCTCCCGCGGTGTTTTAACGCTGCAATTTGATCGCTTGAATCAAGGCTGAAACGCCCTGCTCGACTTTGCTTCTCGGACAGCCCAGATTGAGTCGGAGATAACCTTTACCGGACTCGCCATAAACATCTCCAGACATGATGGCGACATTGAACTGTTCAATTAACGCTTGATTAAGCAGCATCATATCTAGATTCAAAACAGATAAGTCAATCCATGCTAAATAGGTCGCGTCTGGGACAAGGTAGCTCACCTCAGGAAAGGCGCTTTCCAGTGCTTCTTTCACGTATTGATGGTTAGTCAATACATACTCGTTGAGTGCCTTTAGCCAAGGCTCTCCATGACGATAAGCCGCCATCGTACCAAGCACGCCCATGATAGAAGGCGATGAAAGACCATCCACCTCTTTGAGTTTATGCAGATAACGTTCGCGAGTTGGTGAATCCGCGATCAACGCATACGCGCCATTCAAGGCTGGAATATTGAATGATTTAGACGCCGATGTGACGACAGCCCAATCTTGTGAACAACCAAACCCCACGTAAGGGATGTGACGCTTAAAGCTCACGTCCATGTGGATCTCATCCGATATCACTTTGACTTGGTGTTGGTTACAAAGCTCCGCCATCTTTTCCAATTCGCTTTGGTTCCACACTCGCCCTGTTGGGTTATGAGGGCTGCACAACAACAGCACAGTGTTGTTCTGGTCAGCGAGTTTGGTTTCCAGATCTTGCCAGTCAATTTCAAATCGACCTTGCTGCTTGATGAGCGGACTGCGAACGCACGCACGACCTTGCCCTTCAACCATTTTGTCGAACGCATCATAAGCTGGTGTATGGAACACCACGCCTTGTCCCGGCTGGCTCCATTGCTCAATCAACTTTGACACAATGTAGATAACCGATGGTCCGTACACCACTTGCTGAGTGTCGATTTCGCAGTCAAAACGAGTTTGATACCAGTAGCGAATCGCGGACTTAAAATCCTCATGGTTCCAGCGGCTATAACCTAATACCGGATGCTCTAAACGTTGTTTAAGCACATTCATCACCGGCTCTGGCGCAGCAAAATCCATATCTGAAATGGTAAATGGCAATAAACCCGCTTTACCAAATCTATCCTGAACGTAGTCCCACTGCGTGCAGTAAGTGCCAGTGCGATCAATCGGTGTATTAAAGTCGAAATTCTGAGTCATACGAATATTCCAATATTAAGGTCCCTCGTCACAATCTCATTGGGGGGGAGGATGGAGATTGTGCCGAGGGGGAGCATCTATCAAGGCAGTGATTAGCTTGCAGACATGATGGCTTGCATTTCGTTCTTCACTAGGTGAACTTGTGTACCAATAACGACTTGCAGGTTGTGCTCATCAAGCTTCACTACGCCCAGCGCGCCGTTGGCTTTCAACTTAGCGTCGTCGACCAAACTCATGTCGTTAACAGACAAGCGAAGACGAGTGATGCAGTTATCCAGAGCCGTGATGTTCTCTTTGCCACCAAGAGCTGCCAATACTGCGGCACCTTTACCAGATTCGTTGATGAATGCGGCTTCAAGCTCTTTGTCCACTTCCGCCGTGTCGACTTCACGACCTGGTGTTTTTAGGTTGAACTTAGTGATCGCAAACTTAAACACTGAGTAATAAACCACGAACCAAACACCCGCCACCAGCGGTACTAAGTACCATTTCGTCGCCGTGCCTTGCAGGATACCGAACACCAAGAAGTCAATCAGGTTGCCGTCGGTGTTACCGATGGTGACATCTAGCAAGCCCATCACCATAAAGCCTAAACCAGTCAGAATCGCATGGACGAAGTAAAGCACTGGCGCAACAAATAGGAACAAGAATTCAAGCGGCTCAGTGATACCACCTACCACACATGCTACAACGCCAGAGATAAGCAGTGCTTTGATTTTTGAGCGGTTCTCAGGGCGAGCACAGTGGTACATCGCAAGAGCTGCACCCGGTAAACCGCCTAGGAAAGTTGGCATTTTACCTTGAGACAAGAATGCCGTGACTTCCGGTGTAAATGCCGTTGTGTCAGGACAAGACAATTCAGAGTAGAAGATGTTTAATGCGCCAGACACGGTTTGACCACAGACGTCCATAGTACCGCCTGCTTCAGTGAATCGAATCAGCGCAACCAAGATATGGTGAAGACCGATTGGCAGCAATAAACGTTCGCCTGTACCAAACAGCATTGGACCGAAATCACCCGCGCCTTCAATCACATGACCGATACCATTGATGCCTGCAGCAAAGTAAGGCCATACAAATGGGATAAACACACCGACAACGCCCAGTACCAATGCAGAAATGATTGGAACAAAACGAGCACCACCAAAGAACGCTAGCGCATCTGGCATTTTGAAGGTGTAAAAACGCTGGTGAAGTTTCGCAACAATCACACCAACGATCACCGCACCAAGAATACCGGTATCAATCGATTCAATCCCGATAATGCTTTTCACACCGTAAGCGGCACGTTTCGCTTCACTGTCTAGTACACCAGCGACGGTTAGGAAGAAGTTGATCGCAAGGTTGAACGCAGCATAGCCAACGAAACCCGCGAAACCTGCTACGCCTTTCTCTTCACGCGCTAATCCAAGCGGGATAGCAACGGCGAACATCACAGGCAAGTAAATGAATGCGACAAGACCGATTTTGGTCATCCACATAAACAGGTATTGCAGAGGGGTGTTGTCTAAAAATGGGATGGCTTCTTTGATAGCGGCGCTAGAAAACGAGCTGCCGACACCAAGAAGAATACCTGAGAATGCCAGCAGCGCGACTGGCAACATGAAGGTCTTGCCGAGGCTTTGCAAGAACTCCCACATGGTCGATTTATTGCTTTTAGACATAGTTTGTCTCCGGAAATTGAGAACTTGTAGGGCTCATACACATCACATTATGTGCGCATGAAGTGTTGTTTTTATGCACTCAATATACGCTGCTAAAAATTTTGATA
This sequence comes from Vibrio sp. MM46, assembly GCF_027587135.1. Classification (NCBI taxonomy): domain Bacteria; kingdom Pseudomonadati; phylum Pseudomonadota; class Gammaproteobacteria; order Vibrionales; family Vibrionaceae; genus Vibrio; species Vibrio sp. MM46. Next base: position 126,392 of record NZ_JAPPTO010000010.1, on the reverse strand, counting down.
AAACGTTTTACCAAAAATTCTGTGATCGAGTTAGATATCTTTTTCCACAAACTGTGTAGGGCTTTTAAAATCAACCTAATAGGGTTACAGTTTGATGATAAAACGTTTTTCTAATCCATAAAGTGAATCTATGTCGTCAAAAAAAGTGACCATTACAGAAGTCGCTAAACATGCTGGCGTGTCAGTTACCACCGTCTCTATGGTGTTGGGGAATAAAGGGCGGATCTCTCCAGACACAATAGAAAAGGTCAACGCTGCGGTTGAAGAGCTCGGCTATATCCGTAACCGTGCCGCTGCCAACCTACGCTCCAATTCCAGTGAAATCATTGGATTGATCCTCAAAGACATCAGTGATCCCTATTACGCAGAAGTCGCAGCAGGATTGAGTGAGGAAATCGAGCAGCAAGGTTACATGCTGTTTCTGGCTCAAAGTGGGGATAGCCAAGAAAAGTTTGAGAAGTGTGTATTAACCATGGCACGCCAAGGTGTCGGAGGTATTGCATTTTGCCCGATTGGTGAAAGCCAGCAGTTCAACGTCGAAAACCTCAAGCAGCACAACCTGCCAATGGTGTGCATTTCACGCGCTTCGGTGGATAAGCAAATCGACTACGTGGGACCAGACAACATGTACGCTGCCAAGTTAGCGACGGAGCATCTGGTTAAGCAAGGGCATCGCAGAATCGCTTATGTCGGCGGCGCGAGCAGTTCTTTGTGTCGTGCTGAGCGTATTGGTGGGTATTGTTCAACTCTGATGCAGTTTGGTTTGCCTTTCAAACCAGAATGGGTGGTCGAGTGTGAGAAAAGCCAAGCGTCTGCCGCTCAAACTGTGCAGCAATTGTTGTTGGAACATCCACAGATTACTGCGGTTCTTTGTCACCATTCCTCGACAGCACTAGGCGCGGTTTATGGTATACATCGAGCAGGACGTTCCATCGGTAAAGATCAGTTTATCGGCGAGCAAGTATCGGTGATTGGTTTTGATGACGTTGAAGAAGCAGAGTTAATTGAACCACCGCTCACCTTCGTTAATTCCAATGCAAGAGAGATGGGAAGACAAGCAGCAAAACGATTGATCAATCAACTGAAGCAAGAAGACAGCGAGCCTTACAGCTTGATCCTGCCTCCTAAACTCATTGTTCGTGAGTCGGCTTAACCCAACACCACTTCCACACCTTGCTTTCTCAGTTGTTCGAGGTCGCTTTTCGGAGCGGCTTCGTCGGTTAACAGCACCGAGATTTCACTCGTTTTACCAATCGAAGATGGGTAGATTTGCCCAAACTTGCTTGAGTCCGTCAGCACGATGTTACGACGCTTTTTCGCAATGATGGTTTCGGCGATTTCTGCGCGCATCATGTCTCGGCTAGTAAAGCCAGTATCTTGATGGAAGCCGTCAATACCCAGGAAAGCCGTGCTGAAGTGAATATTCTCGATACACAGCTTAGTCAGCGGTCCAACTAAGCTCTCGCCTTGATGTTGGTACACACCACCAAGCAAGATGATGTTGGCTGAAGTGTTTCGGATGAGATGGGCTATGTACGCCGATGGAGTAATGATGGTGACATCACCACGTTCAGCCAATGTGCGAGCCAAGAGCGCATTGGCACTGCCACCTTCGATTAACACGGTTTCATTTGGTGATACCAAATCTGCCGCTTTGTTGGCTAGCGCTTGTTTGATGTCGAAGCGCACTTCGAGTCGCGTATCAATATCGTCACTTTGTAGCGCCGTCGCAGCGCCATGAACACGCTTCAAGTAGCCTTGTTGCTCAAGGAAATTCAAATCCTGCCTGATCGTCACGCCCGACACGCCAATGATGTCAGAAAGCTCCGTCACTTGAACGCGTTTGCGGTCATTAACCAATTGCAGGATTTCGTTTTGTCTTGAGTTCACAGGCTCGCTCCTTATAGATGAGCTTGCAGTATACGCCCGAACACTTTCATATGAAAGCAGCCTGTGAACGATAGAAATAAGCTAAGTCGCGTTACACCGTAAGCTCAAGACGGTTGCCATCCGGATCTAAGATGCAGCTTTCGTAGTAACCATCACCTGTTTGTCTCGGACCGTCGATCCATTGGTAGCCATCATCCAATAAGGTTTTGGTCAATTGATCCACTGCCTGCTCTGATCCTAGAGAAAAGGCAAAGTGTGCCAACCCTGTTACCTGCATCGCATGAGATTTTTCACATGCGGTCACACCTTCCATCGACATTAACTCCAGTCGTGCACCACTTTCAAACGAAAGAAAGTAAGATGAAAACTGCTTAGTTGGGTTGTGGTATTTATCGTTAGACACCGCGTTAAAGTATTTCTCATAGAAGGCTTTAAGCTCTTCCAAACGTTCAGTCCAAATCGCGATATGTTCAATTTTCATTAGGATTCCCCCTAGCTCTTAACTGCGTTCAATCTAACGAGGAAACGCAGCACAAAAAAGAGAGCAAATCACTTCTGAGTTGTTCCTGTTTTATGGTTGGAGTTGTGTTTGTATGAAAGTGATGCCCATAATGGCGCAAAGATTTTTCAGGACAGAATGATGGAAGAAATTTACTTCGCAGGCGGCTGCCTTTGGGGTGTTCAAGAATTTATGCGCCACCTTCCGGGCGTAATTAGCACCGAAGCAGGACGAGCAAATGGCTCAACAGACAACACTCAATCTGAATACGATGGCTACGCGGAATGCGTGAAAACCCAGTTCGACCCTGAACAAGTGTCGGTTGAAACTTTAATGGGGTATCTGTTTGAGATCATCGACCCGCACAGTGTTAACAAGCAAGGTGAAGACGTAGGTGAGAAGTACCGTACCGGTGTTTATAGTCAAAACGAACAACACCTAGCGATTGCCAAAGCATTTATCGCTGCAAGACCAGATGCCGATAAGATCGCCGTAGAAGTGCTGCCACTCACGAACTACGTGCCAAGTGATGATGAGCATCAAGACCGACTCACACGCTTTCCAAACGACTACTGCCATATCCCGTTAGATTTGCTGCATAAGTACAAGCAAAACTAATGGTATCCACTGAGCACTTCCCAATTTTCCAATAAAAAAGCCCAGCATGTCGACTGGGCAAAATTGCTGCTTAAAAAACATGACGTGCCTTAATCAAGGCAAATAGGACAGATAAAAGCAGTATGCTTGGATATTTATCGTCTATCGCAATACTAGAAGTTGTAGATCACTGCGATTTCGGCACGAGTAATGTTGTCGCTTTGAGGACCGACAACATCACGCGTATAGTCACTATCCAACGCATAGTACAGGTTCAACTCCGTTTTTAGGTTGCCCGTAATGTAGTTGTGGAACTGCAGATAAAATTGAGTGTAAGCGTATTTTTCATCAGAGTTTTCACCGAACAAAATATCCTGATTTAAGGTATAAATCGCATCGTCTGTATCGGCGCGCCACGTTGACATAAAGCCAGTGATAATGCTCTGTTTTGGCATGTACTCAATAACTGAATAACCGCCAACCTGCATCGCGTTACCGTAAGCCCCGTCATGAGCAAAACCTAGAGGATCCCCCGTCCATAGTGGGTTGAACGTGTTCACTTTATCGCTATCCTTGCTTGTTCCCGATGCATAATGAAGGTTTAAACCTGCACGTACATTCCAATCTGCACTCCAGTTGTAGTTCAGATCTGCATAAGCCATATACGCTGAAATATCTTTGCCAGCATGGTCACCAAACTGATAAACACCATCAACCATGTACCCGAAGCCTTCACGAACAAAATCATGTGCGTGCAAGCCCAGCACTTGAATATCCACATCCCCATCAGGAGCATTAACGAATGAACTGTTGGTCACGTCATTGCTCATGAAATAAGCCTGCATTGCGCCATAGTCCGTGCGCCAATTCGCAAAGATACCTGTGGAGGTTTTTCCGTTGGTTTTGTCATCCCAGTTCCCACTCCAACTGCCATCTTTGCGTAATGGGAAGACTTCTTCACCGTAATAAACATCAAAGTTGATGCCATTCACTCTGTATTTGGCACTCGCCGCATTCCAACTCGATTGCACGGGTGTTGGTTCTCGGTTCATCATTTGCCATTCATTGAGGTAGATCTCTTGGCGTCCTAAACGTGTGCTCAAATACTGTTCACCATCATCGAGCAACTTGAACTCTGTGAATAGTTGGTGGAAATCAGTACCAGCATCATCTACCGGACCAGGGTTATCTAAGTTGGTGTAGTTGGTGCGGATTTCACCGTAGATTCGAGCCCAATCTTGGTATGTCACATCAGTAGCAAACTGCATTCGGCTACGGAACTCATTTTTCTTACGTACATCAGAGTCATACATATGATTCCAACGATTATCAAAAGCCGCTTTAATGTTACCGCTAAATGAAACTTTCCACTCTCCATCATCAGTAATATCAAGGCGTTTTAACTTCTCTGAAAAGCTCTTTTCGCTCTCCGCAAGATTGTCTACGTAGCTCCAATCTTCATTTGCACGATCACCCCAAAACACGATTGGGTTTCTTTCAGACCATGTAGGGGCTTCGGTTGCGTGTAGCGCACCAGAAATACTCACTGCAAGCAAGGTTAGGGACACTTTTGTTATATTTTTCATAATTATATTTCCATATTTTGGGTACAGAAATCCCTACCCGTGGTGCTCGCACCACAGGAGGGTTCACTTGTTATTGGTTTTTTATTTGTAGGGGGGAATGATTAAGAGTCGACGCCCAGCGCTTCTTTAATACCTGACGCAATGGTAATAACGTTCGCACCGTAGATGACCTGAATTCCTTTTGGCATTCTCACCACGCCAATTGCATTCAGTTGTTTTTTCCAGACATCATCTGCTGCCGCTAACGTTTCATCATGTAGGGAAACCCTTAAGCGTGTGGCGCAGTTTGAAACGTTATCGATGTTCTCAGCACCACCCAGCGCTTTAATAATTTCGACTGGAAGACCTGCAGAGTTCTGCTCTTTTTTCTTCTTGAAGTCTGCTTTTGAGTAAAGAGCGATATCTGCATCATCGTCCTCTTCACGACCTGGTGTTTTAGAGTTGAACTTCAGAATCACGTACTTAAAGGTGTAGAAGTAAACAACGAAGTACAGTGGGATAATCCATAGCAACGCCCAAGCATGTACCTTCTCTGGCTGTAGTAGGTTTGGCACCATAAACAACAGTTGGTTACCATGAATAGAGACGCCAAACATCTCAGTAATGACATAAGCCAAACCATTTAATGGCACGTGCACAGCAAAGAACAAGAATGGTTGAACAAACAAGAAAGTGTATTCAAGTGGCTCTGTGATCCCGATAACTGCTGCAGTAAATACGGCAGGGATCATAATCGCAGCGACTTTCTTTTTGTTTTGTGGTTTCGCGGTGACATACATCGCATAAGCCGCACCTGTAAGACCACCAATCTGAATTGGAATACGACCACTAGTAAAGTTATGTGTGATGTAACCAGTTGCCTCAGGGGAGCTCATTTGACCATTCATGATATTACGTACACCTTCGTACACAACGCCATCAATTTCCATTACCCCACCCACACGAGTGTATTCAATTGGGAAGGCGATGAGATGGTGGAGACCAAATGGTAGTAACCCCTTATCAAACACGCCGAATAGGAAAGAGCCAAAGATACCCGAGCTAGTAATAAGCGTCGTGATAGATTGCAGCCCACCCGCGATCGGTGGCCAAGCATGATAAGCGACAAAGCTGATCGGCATAATCGCAAGATAAGCAAAGATTACGACAGCACGTGGACCAGAGAAGAAGCTCAACATTGCTGGCATTTCAAATTTGTAGAAACGGTTGTGCAGTGCCGCTGTGATACAGCCCACAATGATCCCGCTAAAGATCCCCATGTTGTATGAGAATACGCCTAGGTTTTCACCCCATAGTGAATTGAAATTTTGTGCGGCAACTTTGTCGTAACCCATGTTGTTAACAAGGTAATCAACACTGGTCGTTTCCGGTGTCCAGCCGTTAAAAGCGGCAATGGAACCAATCGCGACGTTGAAACACATAAACATGGTAAAGCCTGTAAATGCTGCCCAACCTTTTTCAGATTTTGACAAGGCAAAGGCTAAACCAATCGCAAAGAATGGTGGTAGGTTTCGCATTACCATCAAACCAAGATCGAGCATCAGTTTGAAGAACGCAAAAATGACAGAGTCTTGAGCTGACATTTGGTTTACAACGCCAGCGCCTATCCCTATAAAAATACCTGCAATGACCAGTACAATGATGGAAACCATCATACCGCCGGCAAGTGCTTGAACCTTATCTCTCATAATTTACTCCTGAAGTGATATGAGAACTTTCACGTATATCGTTATTGCTTTTATTAGTGACTCTAGGTTGAGCTGTTCATTTGGCTCGTGCACAAAGGTCACTTCTTCAGGGAAAGTTGGTCCAAAAGCTACTCCATGCTCCAATGCACGCGCGTACGAAGCCGCGCCTTTACTAAAGCAATTTGCATCCGTTCCAGTAACATCGGAATAAGCTTTCCCCATCGCTTGGATAAGGGCACTTTCGGGAGAGAGGTAGGATAGAGGTAAGTACTGATGTTCGACAAAGTTCACACCAGCTTGTTGGGATAAAGCCAGTAATTGGGAACGAACTCTCTCGATACTCAGTCCTTTAGGAAACCGAAAATCAAAATCCAAATTGTAGCCATGCGAATCCATGTTGATGGCAGAAACACAACACGTTGTGTATCCCATCTCATCATCGTTATGGTATAGACCTAACTTATGCCCGACGTAGTCATTTGCAAAGTGGGAATCAAGCAAGTGGACCAAGCTGGCAGAGTTTGGATCTAATCCTTCCACATGACGCATAACGTTGACGAACTTGTCCATGCAGTTATCAACTTTATGCGGGTTGCGGGATTTCTCCCACGGCGTTGAAATCTCAACGCGGTAATGTGACTGACAGTCAATCACATCAGCAAAAGCAGCAAACTGATGCGCTACTTTTTCAGCACTAGAGCCTGCCAATTCAAGCACCAAAAAGTGACAAGTGGATGTTCTATCTCGTTCACTCTCGATGCGTCTAATTTGGCATGCGCTATCACTGCTTCTGGCAGAAAATTGCTTCTCCAATGACGCATACAAAATACCCTTTTCACCGTTGACGATTGGGAAGTCGCCATCTGGAGAAAAACCATATTCTGGCTGCGGATTGTGTTGAAAGTAATGCTCTACACATTCCCAAGTTGTCTCTTCTGCACCACCAATAATGACTCTTATTTTCTTATTGAGAGGGACAGTAAGTTGTTTAAACAACTTGAGGATGTACAAGCTAGCAATCAGTGGACCTTTGTTGTCTGTTACGCCTCGTCCAAAAACCATGTTATCAATTTTAGTCATACGGTATGGCGGCGTTCGCCATAGCATCTCATCCCCTGCTGGCACCACATCAACATGGTGCAGCAGAGCGATTTCTTGATCACCTTGCCCAAAGCTTATATCCAAAGCATAACCTTGGTGATCACGCACTTCTAAACCTTCTCTTTCAGCAAATTTGATTAAGTAATCAAACGCTTGTCTAATTTGATAACCAAACGGAGCATTCTCTGTTTGTGTCGTCAAATCACGTACTGATGGAATAGCAACTAGCTCAGATAAATCGTTAAGTAACTCATCAATATGCTGTTCAAGATACTCGATTGCTTCTGTCGAAAACTTGCTTTCCATCATGTTTAATCCCTTAAATCCCTAGCCAAGAAGAGGTTATTAATAAACTTGTTATCAGGCTCTCAATTTACCGATAACCAACGAACGCCTTGTGTATTTGAAAACGCCATATAGTGCGCACGGCATTGAGAAAATATGCCATTCTCAACCACACCTGAAAGGGAGTTCAGTCGCTGTTCTAATTCGGTTGGCTCACTCATATCTAGACCAGAAACATCCAAAATAATATTGCCATTATCAGTAACGCAATCAGGGCGTTGCAAAGGACGGCCACCAAGGGATTTTAAGGCGAGAATAACTGGCATTTTCGCCGCTGGGAGGACTTCAATTGGCAGAGGGAATTTCCCTAGCGTCTCCACTAAACGTCCTTCATCTGAGATGGTGATAAAGCACTTAGTCATAGAGGCAATGACTTTTTCTCGCCCTAAAGCCGCGCCTCCACCTTTGATTGTGATGCCGTTTGTTAACCCTTCATCAATGCCATCAACGTAATAATCCACGTACAAGCAGTCTGCGAGAGGGATTTCTTTCAAACCTGAACTCTGGATGGCTTTAGAAGAGCGTTCTGAACTTGATACACAGTGAGCAAACGCCACGCCACTAGCTGCCAATAATTGGACAAATACTTCTGCTGTTGCACCTGTACCAATTCCAATAACCGTATCTGGAGTGACATTTTGTAAAATGTGGTCCAAGGCTGCTTTCGCAGCCTTGACTCTGACACATTCATCCACCGTATTTGTGATGAAAGTTTCCATTACGCGTTCTCCATCATACGCTTGGCAGTATCCACAACGTTTGCCACAGTAAAGCCGTACATTTCAAAGAGCTGATCAGCTGGTGCAGACTCACCAAAGCTCGTCATACCGATGATCTCTCCTTGTAAGCCCGCGTACTTAAACCAATAATCTCGAATACCAGCTTCAATCGCGATACGCTTGGTCACATTGGTTGGGAGAACGTGTTGTTGGTATTGTGCACTCTGCGCGTCAAACACGTCGGTTGCAGGCATCGAAACCACACGACAGCGAACATTGTTCAACTGCGCCTTTGCGTCCATAGCAAGAGCAACTTCAGAACCCGTGGCAATGAGAATAAGCTCAGGTTCACCGTCACAGTCGGACAAGATGTAACCACCTTTCGCGATGTTTTCTAATGTCTCCTCATCGCGCTCAAATTGAACAAGATTCTGGCGCGAGAAAATCAGTGAAGTTGGACCATCCGTTCTCTCGACAGCGGCTTTCCAAGCGACTGCGGTCTCGACTTGGTCACAAGGACGCCATGTGCTCATGTTTGGCGTTAAACGCAGTGATGCGATTTGTTCCACAGGTTGATGCGTTGGACCATCTTCACCCAAACCAATTGAATCATGCGTGTAGACAAAGATGCTGCGTTGCTTCATCAATGCGGCCATACGCAATGCATTACGTGCGTATTCCATAAACATTAAGAATGTGCCGCCATAAGGAATAAAACCGCCGTGGAGAGCAATGCCATTCATCATGGCTGACATGGCAAATTCACGAACTCCGTAACTAAGGTAATTACCTGAAGCATCCTGAGCGGTAATTGCTTTTGAACCAGACCAATTCGTTAGGTTTGATGGAGTTAGATCTGCCGAGCCACCTAGGAATTCAGGTAAGTGCGCGCCGAAGGCCTCAATCGCGTTTTGCGATGCTTTGCGAGTCGCGATAGTCGCAGGGTTGGCTTGCAAAGTTTTAATCACATCTTCACTGATTTGAGCCCAGTTTTCTGGTAGGTCACCCTTTACTCGACGATTAAACTCTGCTGCCAGCTCTGGGTATACCAATTCATATTCCACAAAGCGATTCGCCCATTGTGCTTCCGCATCTTTACCTGCAACTTTGGCATCCCACGCTTGATAGATTTCATGCGGGATTTCAAACGGGGCGTATTCCCAACCTAGGTTTTGACGTACTAGCGCTACCTCTTCTTCACCTAACGGTGCACCATGACAATCGTGGCTTGCTGATTTGTTTGGCGATCCAAAGCCAATAATAGTTTTACAGCAAATTAACGTTGGCTTACTGGTTTCTGCCTGAGCCTCTAGAATCGCTTGGCGAATTGATTGAGCGTTATGACCATCAACATCCGCAATGACGTGCCAACCATATGCTTCAAAACGTTTAGGCGTATCATCCGAAAACCATCCCTCAACCTCGCCATCAATTGAGATGCCATTGTCATCCCAAAACGCAATCAGCTTGCCTAAACCTAATGTGCCAGCTAACGAACAAGCTTCGTGGGAAATGCCTTCCATCATGCAGCCATCACCCATAAACACATAGGTGTGGTGGTCAACGATCTCATGACCAGGACGGTTAAACTGATCAGCTAATACCTTCTCAGCGAGTGCCATACCAACCCCATTGGTAATGCCTTGACCTAGCGGACCAGTCGTTGTTTCAATCCCCGGTGCATAACCATATTCTGGATGTCCCGCCGTCTTTGCATGCAACTGACGGAAAGATTGAATATCTGCCATCGTCAAATCATAGCCAGACAAATGCAATAAGCTGTAAATCAGCATAGAGCCATGACCGTTAGAAAGAATAAAACGGTCACGATCCGGCCAATTAGGGTTGGTGGGATTATGTTTTAGAAAATCACGCCACAGAACTTCCGCAATATCCGCCATGCCCATCGGTGCACCAGGGTGACCAGAGCCAGCTTTTTGCACCGCATCCATACTCAATACACGAATCGTGTCTGCAAGTTTATTTCGAGAGATCATCTTCACTGCTCCTTACAGACGTGCTTCAATCATTGCTTCTAGTTTGCCTTGGTCTACGGCAAAGTTACGAATACCCTCAGACAACTTCTCTGTCGCCATTGGATCTTGGTTCATTTCCCAACGGAACTCAGCTTCAGTCATTGCCGTTGGCGCAGGGTTCACATTCGTGCGTTGAGCATAAAGCTTTGGTTCAACCTCACCCTCTTGCGCTGCAAGTTGATCTAAGATTGCAGGACCAATCGTTAGACGATCACAGCCAGCTAGAGCGAGCACTTCGTCAGCATTACGGAAGCTAGCGCCCATAACCACAGTGTTATAGCCATGATCTTTGTAGTAGTTGTAAATCTTAGAAACCGAGACAACACCCGGGTCTTCATGTGGAAGGTATTCTTTTTGAACAGTATTGTTTTTGTACCAATCTAAGATACGACCAACAAATGGAGAGATAAGGAATGCCCCCGCTTCTGCACACGCTTTTGCCTGAGCAAAGTTAAACAGCAGCGTTAGGTTACAGTTAATGCCTTCTTTTTCGAGTACTTCTGCTGCACGAATGCCTTCCCATGTTGACGCCAGCTTGATCAAAATGCGCGCTTTCTCAATGCCAGCTTCTTGGTACATGGCGATCAATTTTCGCGCTTTCACCAAACTGGATTCTTTATCAAATGATAAGCGAGCATCAACCTCAGTAGAGATACGCCCTGGTACGGTTTTTAAGATTTCCACGCCGATGTTGACCGCCAATTTATCGCTTGCATCGATGATCTGCTGTGCTCTATCTGCGCTTTGTTTTTTCGCCCATTCAATCGCATCCACAATCAAGTGATCGTATTGAGGCATCTCTGCCGCTTTAAGCACTAATGAAGGGTTTGTCGTCGCATCTTGAGGCTGGAATGCAGCAATCGCATCAATGTCACCAGTGTCAGCAACAACCGTTGTGTATTTTTTCAATTGTTCTAATTTGTTCATAACTCTATCTCGATAAGTTGATAATCAATTGCGCTAGCGAAATTTGACTCATTGACGATAAAACAATGTCTGCATGCGAGACATCTAAGTGCTGAGTCAGGTAATTGGTTACCGCAACTGTTGAAATACCTGCCGCTCGAGCCGCTGTAACTCCTGGAGGAGAGTCCTCAAAGGCAATGGCTTGACTGGCAGAAACTCCGAGTTTTTCTAGGCTAGTGAGATAAACGTCCGGAGATGGCTTACGACGTTCAATCGAGATTTCTTCTGCTCCGGTGAAACAGTCAAAGTAATGTTCTAAATTCAGGCGCTTCAGAATCGGCATGTAATGCTCGTATTCAGAACTTGTTGCTAACGCCATCTTAAGCTCCATTTGCTTTGCTGTGTCTAGATAGCAGCGAACACCTTTTCGTTCTGTTTGAAGTGCAATCAGTCGATAAGCATGACTAAAGACTTGTTGTCTGATTTCATCATCAGATAACACTTGCTTTGAATGATATCGATAAAGGTCACAAAGAGAGGTTGCTGGTACTGAGCTCCCAACTAGACCAGCAACCTGGAGTGGCGAAACATCAATCCCGAATGGCTTCATTAGAGCTTCCCAGGCCCTAAACAAACAGGTTTCTGTATCGACGAGTAGACCATCGAAATCGAAGATTAACGCTTGAATATCACGACGTTTGATGTCCTCTCTATCCACATTCAACGCTGCAAATTTCATTGTTTTTACTTCGTTTTCCATGTTCTCAACCCCTTTTTGTTCTGCTATACCAAGCTGGCGTGCAGAATCGTTTTCATCTCTTCGCCCGTTGTCAAAGGTAGGTTGAAGCAGAACGCTGGTTCTAATGCCTTTACGTCTTCCTCTGTGACTCCTACCTGCGTTAGGTTGTGCTCTAAACCAATTTGCCCTAAAAACGTGACTAAGTGCGTTGCTAGCGATTGCGCTTTTTCTTCAGTGCTTCCCACGGCACCAAATAGCTCTGCAACTTTTGCGTAACGTTCTGGTTGTTTACGCCATTGCAGTTGAACATAGGCGGGATAAACCACCGCTAGTGTCAAACCATGAGGTAAATTCGTTTTTCTACTACCTAAGATTTCCCCTAGAGGATGCGGTGCGCCTGCGCCACCATTAGCCAAGGAGATCCCAGCCAACGTATCAGCGCTTGCCAATCGACAACGACCTTCGATATCGGAGCCGTTCTTCACAACAGCAGGCAAGTTTTCTACCACCAGCTTCATGGCTTCTAGCGCCAAACTATCAACTAATGGTGAAGGCTTTATGCCGGTGTACGACTCAAACGCATGTGAAAACGCATCAAAACCAGTCATCGCAGTCATACGAGGTGGTAAGGTCAGCATTAATTCAGGATCAATAATGGCTTCACATGGATAAAAATCAGGATGGAACAATGTCAGTTTTGAGTGGCTATCAAGATCAGTAATAACCGCTGCATGAGTAACCTGAGAGCCCGTTCCAGATGTTGTTGGTAGAGCAATCAAAGGCACAGTTGATGCTGGCAGCGCCTTAATATCACCAAAAGGCGAATCATAATTATTAAACCAGTGTGCCCAATCAATTGTGTCAACCTTCATGGTTGCTGCGATGATCTTCGCGGTATCGATCGATGAACCACCGCCAATGGCAAGTACAACGTCACAGTCAGCTTCGATACCAACTTGTCGTCCAAGCTCAACAACCGTCGTTGGCGGATTAGGTACAACGCCATCGAAGTGCGTTACATGAATATCTTGTTCGGCAAGCAAAGCAAAAATACGCTCATAAGCTGGTTTAACTGCTTCAAATATCGGTTCAGAGACAATCAAACAGCGTCGACCGTATTTGGCAATCATATGACCAATTTGGCTCACATTGCCCGGGCCAAAGCTCAGCTTAGTCGGTTGGTAGTGATTAAAATGTGTCATGGCAATTCCTTGGTTGGTGTCGAGCCGGAGCATTTAGAGGGGGAAGTTCAGCCCGACACCATTAACTCTAATTAAGCTAGTTCAGCGGCAACGGCTTCTTCAGCAGCATTCAGTGCAGCACGGAAATCTTTTACGCCAGCTGTAATGCCTTCTTTGTGACCGAAGATGTTGGTTGATGCCACCATCACATCAATGTCTTCTTTCAACAGCGGCTCTAGGTTGTGGTTACGGATACCACCGTCAACACACAATTCACAGTTAGGGTTACGCTCGTTAATTAGCTGACGCGCTTCGCGAATCATTTCAATCGCAGACTCACGCCATAACCATTCATCGTTGTTCACGCCATGAATAACAATGTGTAGTCGGTCTAGGTAGTAAATTGCTTCTTTAACGAAAGAGACAGGAGTAAAACAGCCAACGGTTAGACCAAACTTCATGTTGTAGTCACGGCAGTACTTCATCATGTACGCCAATGGCGCACCCAAGAAGTTCTCTGCTGGAAGAATCAGCATGTCTGCGCCAGCTTTAGCAATCTTTTCTACAAATAGACGATCACAATCTTTAAAGTAAGCGTGGACTTCGATTGGCTTATCCGTGTACTGACGAATACCTTCAACGATTTGATGACCACCCATAAGCTGCATGTTTTTCAAATCATGCATATCAGCAGCATCACAGTGAATGTAATCCGCACCCGCGTCAGACACTTCTTTTACGATATCTGCGATGTGGCCGTAATCTACGTGTGCAAGACCTGCTGCGATTTTTACTTTTTTCATTGTGTTTCCTTAATAGAAGTAAGAGTGTTGGCATGAATGCTGACCTTCAGACACGATCAATCTGAGGTACTGCCCAATGCCGCAACCGTTGTTATCTGTGACAATTAAGTTCGCTAACCCACGAATGGCTGGACTAGCGTTTTCCATTGCTACGGGTTCTCCAACAACGCGTAACATTTCTGCATCGTTGTCTCCGTCACCAAAAGCAATGGTGTATTTCGGATTCAGGTTGAGTTGATTAAGTAGGTGAAGAGTTGCGGTGCCTTTGTTCGCTCCCTTCGCTGTGATATCAAGCTTGTTCGGAGTTGAAAGATCGGCTTGTACATGATGATGAATCAGCACATCACGTAATTCACAGAGAGCGACTTTGTCTTCGCTAGAGACCAAGACTTTATATACATCACCACATTCATTAAGTAGTGAACGAACACTCGGTACAATTTTCATGTTGTCCTCAACGCCCAGTGCCAACATCTGTTGCTGAAGACCTAGGAAGTGTTCAGATTGTTGAGTCGCAAAAATGCCGTTTTCGCAGTAAAGCGTGAAATAAAACTGACCAATATTGAGAGTGTCGAGTAATGCATTGAGTACATTTGAACCAATGACTTGGCTATCGTTGATGCTGCCTTGAACAGGGTCAAACTGGTAGGCTCCATTACAGCAAATCATCGGCAGTTCAATGCCAAGCTGCTTGGCAAAAGGAAGCATCAGGTTATGTGGACGACCACTTGCTAATGTGACTTTATAACCTTCACTAATCGCAAGTTTGATCGCTTCGATATTGTTACTACTGATCTGATTATGGTCATTTAACAGTGTGCCATCTAAATCGATAATGATTGCTTGATACTTCATCTTGGTCTCCAATGACTCTTTGTGACGCAAAATGACTATAAACGGTCAAATAACGTCACGTAAAGTCATTTTTGACTTAAAATGATTCAAAATAAGCTAAAGATCACAAAAATCGGTCACAAACAATTCAAAAAACGTCATTTTGATTTTTTATTTGCTCAAAACGTCAAATTCGGTCAAAATTGGTCAAAACAAAAATCAAGGACTTAACTATGAATGAAGCTCAGCGTCATAGAAGGCTTTTGGAGTATCTAGAAAATCACACGTATATCAGCACGAGCGACTACGTTGAGATGCTTGATATTTCTCTATCAACAGCCCGACGCGACATAACAAAACTCGCAGAAGACGGGAAACTCACTAAGATCCGCAATGGTGCGGAAGTGATTAAATCAGAACAAGTAGCCACACAATCTCATGTTGCTTCTCATTTCATTCCTTCAGAAAAAGACATTGAGAATTTTGCAGCTAAATCTCGGATTGCCCAAGCCGCCGCTGAAATGTGTGATGAAGGTGATAGTGTGGTGGTAAGTGGCAGTAACACAACGTTATTGTTGGGTGACTATTTAGCTGGCAGCAACATTCAAGTGGTGACCAACTTTATGCCACTTGCTTACCAACTCATTCAGAAGAAACATTCTAGTTTGATCATTCTAGGTGGGCAGTATCTACCAGAGCGTCATATTACCATCTCACCAGATGCTGAAAATACTGACGACTATTCAAGTCGTTACGTTTTCTTCACAGGTACCGGTGTTTCGAAAGCTGGCGTGTACACTTCTGATCTCTTGGTTTACATGGCTGAGAAGAAACTATTGGAATACGGTGATCGTCTAGTAGCATTAGTCGATAGTAGCAAGATAGGCAAACACGGCGGAAAGCTTCTGGCTTCTGCCTCTCAACTTGATACCCTAATTACGGATCAAGGTGCCGATGAAACAACACTTAAAGCACTAGAAGAAGCTGGCGTTCAAGTAATTACGGTATAGCAACGTATTACCATAGACATAACAGCCGGAAGCAACAGTCATGTTCTTCCGGCTTTTTCAATTAATATTTGATTCCCTTCTCGTTTATTTTCAAGCTTCATTATTAATTTCAAAATAAATGGAATATAAGTCACAATACTAATTCCCTTCTAGCTCATTGATATTAATGACTTCTATCACACTTAGCTCTCAGTGATACAAAAATATAGTTATTGGATTTTTTTTACTATTTCAGAAAACCGTAACATTAATTAAATTTGCCTCATTACTTCAGTACCAATGAGTCAAAAAATGATTACAGAACTAACAAACGTCAATTTAATTAAAGGCAACCTTCAAGCAAATAATAAAAAAGAAGTCTTTGAAGAGCTAGCGCAAATGCTATTCGAAAATAATCGAATCAGCAGCAAAGAGGCTTTTTTAACCGACATCGAAGCACGTGAAGCATTAAGCGTGACTTCAATGGACGGTATCGCCTACCCACACGCAAAAAGCAAAGCGGTTACAGAGCCTGCAATCGCTGTTGGCGTAAAGCGCGAAGGCATCGAGTATGGCGACGAAGAGGGAGTCAAACCGACCGTATTCTTCATGATTGCCTCACCAGATAACGGTGCCGACCACCATATTTATGTTCTTCAAGAATTATTCGGTAAATTTAGCGAAGATTTTATTGAAGATATTCATAACGCAAAAGACGAAAACCAAATACTAAATATTTTAATTAATTCATAAGGCGTGAAATTATGAGTACAATCACAGCTCAAGCTAGTAATAATAGCGATTTCAAAAAAATCCTAAGTACCATGAAAGGTCACCTTTTATTCGGTACTTCTCACATGCTTCCATTTATCGTTGCGGGTGGTGTACTACTGGCGCTGGCGGTAATGGCATCAGGTAAAGGTGCGGTTCCTGCGGACGGTTTATTGGCTGATATTTCTAATATCGGTATTAAAGGTCTGGTGCTGTTCCCAATTATTCTTGGTGGCTTCATCGGTTACTCGATTGCAGACAAACCAGCTCTAGCACCAGCGATGATCTCTTCTGGCATCATGGCTGACATGGGCGGCGGCTTCCTTGGTTGTATCGTAGCGGGCTTCATCGCAGGTGGTGTGGTATTCCAACTTAAGAAGATCCCTCTTTCTGCTAACATGACTGCGTTGGGCGCTTACTTCATCTACCCTCTACTAGGTACGCTTATCTCTGCAGGTATCGTTCTATGGGGTATCGGTGAGCCAATCAAGATCTTCATGGCTTCTATGAACGAATTCCTAGCTTCTATGGCTGGCGCTTCTAAAGTGGTTCTAGGTACGATTCTTGGTGGTATGACTGCATTCGATATGGGTGGTCCAATCAACAAAGTAGCAACGCTATTCGCTCAAACTCAAGTTGATACTCAACCATGGCTAATGGGTGGTGTTGGTATCGCAATCTGTACGCCTCCTCTAGGTATGGCGCTAGCAACATTCCTATTCAAGAAGAAGTTCACTAAGCAAGAACAAGAAGCAGGTAAAGCAGCAGCAATCATGGGTTCTATCGGTATCTCTGAAGGTGCTATCCCATTCGCAGCAAACGACCCTGTACGCGTTCTTCCTTCAATCGTTGCTGGTGGTATCGTTGGCTGTGTGTTCGGCTTCCTAACAGACGTACTACTACACGCACCATGGGGCGGTCTAATCACGGCACCTGTATCAAGCAACATCCCAATGTACGTTGTGGGTATCGCACTAGGCTCACTAACAACAGCAGTTATCGTTGGCTTCTGGAAACCAGTTGCTGAAGAAGAAGCAGAAGACGAAATCGTTGAAGCAGCACCTGCACAAGCTCAAGCGGCTCCAGCAGCAGGCGAAGGCGAGTACGACATCGTAGCAGTAACATGTTGTCCATCTGGCGTAGCACACACATTCATGGCAGCGAAAGCACTAGAGAAAGCAGGTGCAGCAGCAGGTCTGAAAATCAAAGTAGAAACTCAAGGTCAAAACGGTATCCAGAACCGCATCACTGACCTAGATGTAGCAAACGCGAAGCTGGTTATTCTAGCTCACGATATCCAAGTAAAAGACGCTCACCGCTTTGCAAAAGCAAACGTTGTTGAGTGTTCAACGAAAGAAGCGATGCGTAACGCAGCGACTCTTGTGAAAGCTTAAACCTTAAGCTCCTCCCCCTAAGAGCCCTTTCCCCCAAAGGGCTCTATTTCAAGTTTTTAAGTTTTAGTAATACCCCTGATTTTTTTAATTATATAACCCTACAATTTACAAGGCTTTAAAAATGAAATTCAAACCTTCCCTACTCGCTTGCGCAGTTCTCAGTGGTCTAGTCGGTCTGACTGGCTGTAACGACGACACAACCAACATTTATGAAGGCGGTGACACCAACCCTGCACTGCCGGATATTCCTGACGGCGGCAAGCCAGTATGTCCTCCAGTTGGCGATGGCGACTGTGATGACAAGCCAAACCCAGAAACACCTGAAATCGACATGGGTGTTCACATCCCAGTAGATTTCGCCGATATGGACGTAACACGCTACGTCAACCCATTCATCGGCACAGGTAACCTAGGCAACACCTACCCTGGTGCAACCACACCACACGGCATGGTGCAGCTTTCTCCAAACAACGGTTCTAACGGCTGGGAATACATTTCAGGCTACTACTACCACGACGCACGTACTTCCGGTTTCTCTCACACCCACCTTTCCGGAGCAGGTGCTGGCGACTTGAACGACATTCTCGTCATGCCAATCAACTCGCGTTCGGATTACATGATTGATGAAGGTTCGGCAACGCTAAACCTAGAAGCGTCTCGCTTCCAACATCGTGACGAGCAAGCGACGGCAGGCTACTACAAAGTCGATCTATTGGATTACGACATCAAAGCTGAGTTGACGGCGTCTGATCGCGTTGGTGTGCACCGCTACACCTTCCCTCGTGATGAGAAGTCAGAAATCATCGTGAACACTGGCTTCAAAATTAACTGGGACTACACCTCAGATTCTTACTTGAAATGGGACAAAGACAATAACCGTCTAGAAGGTCACCGTTTCTCTGACGGCTGGGCACCAAGCCAAAAAGAATTCTTCGTAATGGAATTCGACCAACCAATCAAAAACGTTCGCTTTGCTTACTACGATAAAGAGCAAGGTCGTTACATGGACGTGCCAGAAGGCATTACGGAAATCGGTAACGAAACACGTGGCAAGTACCAATACGCACGCGCTTACGTAGAGTTCGACACCTCAAAAGACGGCTTAACGGTTGAAGCGAAATTGGCGCTATCAAACGTTGAGATTGGCGAGAATGGTAAATCAGGTGCTTCTCTTAACATGACAGAAGTTGCTGGCATGAACTTCGACCAAGTACGCGAAGCGGCAACGAAGAAATGGGAAGACGAACTCGGCAAGATCCAAGTCTCTGGCGACGAAGATTACAAACAGACCTTCTACACCGCGATGTACCATTCGTACCTAGGTCAAACCATTCACTCTGACTTAGATGGTCGCTACCGCCAAGTTCACCAAGGTCGTAACGCTTACCCAGATGGCAACACACCTTGGGGCGATAAGATTGATACGCTGAAAGAGTCAATCCGCACTGCCGATGCTAACAAAGATGGCAAAGCAGACTTCACGCGCTATGACACTTTCTCTTTGTGGGATACCTACCGCGCAGTTCAACCGCTGTCTTCGATTCTTGAACCTGACCGCCTAGCCGACGTGGTGCTGTCTATGCTGTCTTACGCTGAAGAAGAATGGGTGGATGACAAAGGCAACGTGCGCAAAGGTCGTCTGCCTGAGTGGACATTCAAAGGCAACGAAACCGGCATGATGATGGGCATGCACTCAACGCCAGTGATTCATGATGTGTTGTCGAAAGGCTCACTAGAAAAACGCATGATCGACCTTGGCTTCACAGAAGCAGAGCGCAAAGACGTTAAAGAACGTTTAGTTGAAGCAATGATCACAGACGCACGCGCCGCAACGAGCCAAGGCGTAGCATGGATCAAAGAGTACGAAGAACAAGGTTACGTGCCAGCGCAATTACACGATACTCCACCAGATTCTTACGGCGGTCACTCACCATTTAAAGACTCTTGGACGGCATCTTACTCGCTTGAATACTCAATGAACGACTGGGCAATCGCACAATCGATCAAAGAAGTATTTGGTGAAGAAGATCCACGCTACACCGAGTTCGCTAACCGTTCTAAAAACTGGCAAGCGCAATTCGACTTCGGCGGTAAGCAATACCAAGGTTGGTTCAAAGCCCGTGACTACGATGGCGAGTTTATCGATGCAGGTTGGGTAGACCCAATCACCGGTCGTGCGGTTGGTAAAGACTGGCGTCCAGACATGTTTAACTGGGCATTCTCTGAATCGAACGGCTGGCAATACTCGTTCAGTGTTCAGCACGACATTCATGGCTTGATTGACCTGATGACACGCTTCGACAAGACACAAAACCCTGAAGCAGAACGCGGTGACTTGTTCGCAGCGCGCTTGGATGAATACTGGTCAACCTACCCAGATCGCAACGCAGGCGACAACCAATTCCCAGTGTTCAACACAGGTAACGTTGGTCAGCACGTTCAAGGTAACGAACCAGATATCCACGTTCCTTACTTGTACAACTACGTCGGTCAACCTTGGAAAGGTCAGGCAGCCATCGCCGCAGCAACCAACATTTGCTACAAGAACACCGCTGACGGCATTTGTGGTAACGACGACTTCGGTACGCTCTCTGCGTGGTTCGTGTTCCGTGCACTTGGCTTCTACCCAGTGAACGCTTCTTCTGGCATCTACGAAATCGGTACTCCGCTGTTCGAAAGCGCGTCTATCGATGTTGGCAACAACCAGAAGTTCACGGTTACCGCGAAAAACGTTAGCCGCGAAAACATCTTCATTCAATCGGCTCGCTACAACGGCAAAGACTTCAACCGTACTTACCTGACTCATGACGAAATCATGTACGGCGGTGAGTTGGAGTTCGTGATGGGCGACAAACCAAATCAACGTTGGGGCTCTCTAGAGCAAGACCTTCCACCAGCACAAGGCATCGGTGAGTTCTTGCATGAAGACGAGATGCCAGCAGGTTCTCGTTAATCCCAATAGTGACAACTCAGCCGGGGGAGCGCATCTCCCGGCTATCCCTACAAGCAAATTTTATAAGCAGTTCTTTAGAAACAGTCTCTTATAAACACTTTTATATACGAATAACGACAAAACGGTATGCACATGTTTAAACGTAATCTTATCTCTTTGGCTATCCTGGTTGGTCTGGCGGGTGGCTTGGCTGGCTGTAACAGCGACAACGATTCTTCCTCTTCACTACCGGGCGATCCAATTGTTGATCTCGCGGTGTTGAAATACGTCGATCCTATGATCGGCACAGCAGCTTCAGGTCATACGTTCCCGGGCGCGACGGTACCGGCAGGTATGGTTCAACTGTCTCCAGATACTTTCATCGGTTCTAACACAGACCACGAATCAGGGCTTAACCCTTGGCACTCGGCTTCTGGCTACTGGGATTCATCCAACTACGAAACTGGCGAAGTAGTTAACACTGACGTTCCGCTGTACGGCTTCTCCCATACTCACCTTTCAGGTACAGGCGCAACAGACTTAGGCGACATCTTGGTTCTGCCATACGCAGACATGGCGAACACACAGCTGAACTCTTTCGACAAAGCCAATGAAGAAGCAAGTGCAGGCTACTACAAAACCAAGCTAAACCAAGGTCAAATCGAAGTGGAACTGAGCGCCACCAAACGCGTTGGTTTGCACAAATACACCTTTGCAAATGGCGCGGACCGCAACGTAAAGTTCGATTTAGGTCATACCCTAATGAACAACAACGGCAAGTCTTTGAAGAACAAAGTAGAAGTGGTGGACGAATACACCATTCGCGGTCGTAAAACCTCAACTGGCTGGTTCCAAGGGCAAGATCACCAAGGTCAGGACATCTTCTTCTACGCGAAATTCAACCAACCAATCGCCAAAGCACTGTTAGGCGAACAAGACCTAGAGCCAACGCGTGAAATGCGTAATGGCGCGGTTTACTCAGGCGATGATCTGACCGCTTACCTAAACTTCGGCACAGGCGAAGAACCAATTGAAATCCGCGTCGGTATCTCTCCAGTTAACTGGCAAGGTGCACAGAAAAACTTAGAAGCAGAAGCACCAAGTTTCGACCTAGCACAAGTGAAAGAAGACGCGGAATACGCGTGGGCTGAGAAGCTAGCAAAAATCAAAGTAGAAGGCGGCACTGACGCAGAGAAAACCAACTTCTACACTGGCATGTACCACATGATGATTGCACCAATCGAGTTTTACGATGTGGATGGTCAATACGTGGATATGCTTGGCACGGTGCGCACACTGAAAGATGGCGACACACCAAACTACTCGATTTACTCAACGTGGGACACGTTCCGCGCGGTTCATCCAATGTGGACCATCATCGACCCAGACCAAGCAACGCTATACGTGAAAGACTTGATTCGTAAATCCAACGACGAGTTTGGTTTATTACCGAAATGGGAAGGTCACGGTTCAGAAACCGGCACCATGATCGGCTACCCATCGGCAGCAATTCTAGGCGATGCGGTAACCAAAGGCTTGATTGATGCAGAGCAAGCTTACACCGCGTCAGTAAAATCAGCACGTTACACGCCGCATGAATACCCACAGATTCATGACGACATCCTAAGCTCACTTATGGCAGGTCAGTTGAACTACCACGAGAAAGAACAGTGTGTTCGTTACCCGAACTGGAACTCAGTGTCGTACTCATTGGAATTCTCATTCTACGATTGGACGATCGCAGAAATGGCGAAAGCCGCTGGCGATATGGACGCGTATGAAGAGTTCAAAGCTCGTTCTTACAACTCTTTGAAACACTGGGATGCAGAAGCAGGTAACGCAGACGGCACGGGCTTCTTCGTTCCAACAGAGCTGAAAGAAGGCAACCCATGTGCATTGAAATACGCCTCTACTGACTTCGACCCTTACAAGTCTGACGCGTTCTACTACACAGAAGGCAACGCGTGGCAGTGGCAATGGGCGTTCATGCAAGACTTAGACAAGCTGACTGAAATCATGGGCGGCACGCAAGGTCTGAACGACAAGCTGAACAACCTATTTACTGCCGATCCAAATGGCGGCGAAGCGCACCAAGACATGACAGGCTACATCGGTCAGTACATTCACGGTAACGAGCCTTCGCACCACGTCATCTACTTGTACAACCGTACTGAAGAGTCTTACAAGGCGCAGGAATACCTAGACCAAGTTTACGACCAGTTCTACAAACCGACGCCAGACGGCATCATCGGTAACGAAGACGTAGGTCAAATGTCGGCTTGGTACTTGATGTCAGCACTGGGCTTCTACCAAATCTCGCCAACCGATCCAACCTACAGCATCGGTCGTCCAATCTTCGACAAAGCGACGGTAGACATTGGCTCTGGCACCTTCACGGTAACAGCTGAGAGCAACGGTCCAGACAACATGTACATCAAAGAAGTAACCATCAACGGGAAGCCTCTGGATGTGTACAACACCTTCCAGCACAGCGAATTCAAAGCAGGCGGCGAACTGCACTTCGTGATGACGGCTGACAAGTCTGAAGCAATGCAAGCCAACCTAGGCGAATAATGATTTTGAGGGGACCTCGTGTCCCCTTTTCTCGTGGAATAAAAACAATGAAACTAAAAAGAACCCTACTCTCTACTGCAGTGTTAACCGCCATGCTTGGTCTTGCTGGTTGTGGCAGCGACTCTGACCCAGAAACTCCGGTTATCTCTACCCCGACTTTGGAATTCGTTGATACCTTGATCGGCACTAAAGGTCTTGGCAACGTCAACCCATCACCAGTCATGCCAGAAGGTATGATTCAACCGTCACCAGATAACTTCGATCCAAACGGTTGGAATGGCAAAGGCTCACCTGTCGAATACGATCCTGTGCACAGCCTGCTTTCTGGCTTCTCAATGACCCACATCTCTGGCGCAGGTAAAGGTGACCTAAACGACTTCGCTTTCTTGCCATACACAGGCTTTAATACCGATGCAGTGACCATGGATAAAAGCTCGGAAGTGGCAGAGGTTGGTTACTACTCGGTTGACCTTGTAGAAACTGGCGTAAAAGCTGAACTATCGGCAACAGACCGCGTGGCGTTCCAACGTTACACCTTCAAACCGGATGAAGACCGCAAAGTGCGTATCGACCTGCAACACGAACTGTTAGAACAATACGGCAACCATTCTCGCAGCATCTACTACAAACGCGTTAACGACACCACAGTCGTAGGTGCGCGTACCTCAAACGAATGGGGTCAATGGCAAACTGTCTTCTTCGCGGCAGAATTCTCTGATCCAATCATTGAAGAGAACCTGTACACCAAGCTGGCTTCTGAGAGCAAACTCACCCCAACCGACGCTACCGAAGTTGGCTTGGAAGATTACCGTGGCTACGCGGAGCACAAACCAATGCCGGGCGAGCCAGAACCTGACCCAGAACGTTTGGCAAAACGCGCAAACGATGTCCTGACTCATTTGAACTTTGGTAAAAGTGATGAGCCATTGGTGGTCAAAGTAGCGATTTCTGGCACTGGCGTTGACGGCGCACTGAAAAACCTAGAAGCAGACACCAACGGCTGGGACTTCGACAACGTCGTACAACAAAACCGCGTGGCTTGGGAAAACATCCTTGGCGAGTTTGAACTGGAAGGCGACAACAAAGCCGACAAAACCATGTTCTACACCTCGCTCTACCGTACGTTTGTTGCTCCATTCCTATACCAAGATGTGGATGGCAAATACCGTGGCATGGATGGCAAAGTGCACCAAGCAGAAGATGGCTTAGTGAACTACTCGGTATACTCAATGTGGGATACCTTCCGCGCCGCACACCCACTGAAAACCATCATCGATAAAGACCGCGCGATTGAACACGCACGCGATCTATTGAACAAATACCAAACGGGTGGCGTGTTGCCAAAATGGGAACTGCACTCAGATTACACTGGTGAAATGGTCGGTCATCCTGCGGTTTCGGTTATCGCCGATATCATGGTCAAACACCCAGAAGCCTTTACTGCTGCCGAGTTTGATTTGGCACTGAAAGCTGCTGACGAAACAGTCAACTTCAACCTTGATAAAACCGAAAGTTGGGTGCCTTACCAAGACGCTTGGAACGGTGACAAACGCTTCACGGTAATGACACGTCATAACGACTACCAAGAAGACGTTGGCTTTATTCCAGCTAACACCAAATGGGCGCCGGACTCTGGCGACAAACCGGGTTACGTGGAAGGCTTAAAAGTCGATAAATACGACGAGCTCGTGAACGAATCGGTGTCTTACGGTCTTGAGAATGCTTACTACGACTGGTGTATCGCTCAGATCGCTAAACTTGCGGGCAATGACCAACAGTACGACCGCTACATGGCGCGCTCAGAATCGTTCAAGAACTACTTCGATTACAACCCAGAGCAATACGGCAAACTGCAAGACACCAAAGGCAACGCATTGGGTGCAACGGGCTTTATGCGTCCGGCTTACATGAACAGCGGCAGCAAGGTTTGGGCAAACAACCTGAAAGCCGAATGTTTGGACGAGAACATGGCGCTGTCTATCCCAGACGGTATGGACTACAACGCCTGTAAAGACCGCAAAGCACTCAACGAAAGCGACGTGTTCTGGCCTTACCGCGCCGAGCACCGAGGTGAAGACTTCACCGAAGGCAACACATGGCAATGGACATGGTTTGCACCACACAACTTGAACGGTCTGGCTAACGTAATGGGTGGCGAGCACATCGACCGTACTGACTTCTCTCTTCCTGAAGACGTAACCGAACAAGGCAAAGCGGCATTCTTAGCCAACTTGAATGCGCTGTTTAATGCAGACTCCAACGCCGATACAAGCCAATCACACGACATGTCTGGCTACATCGGTCAGTTCGTGATGGGTAACGAGCCAGATCATCACGTGCCTTACCTATACAACTGGACGGCAGAGCCTTGGAAGACACAAGAAATCGTCGACCAAGCAATGAACGAGTTCTACCACCCAACGCATGAAGGTCTGATTGGTAACGAAGACGTCGGTCAAATGTCGGCGTGGTATGTGATGTCTGCATTGGGCTTCTACCAAGTCACACCGGGCGAAGCAAGTTACACCATCGGTCGTCCTCTGTTCGACAAAGCCGTGATTCCAGTCGCGGACGGTAAATTCACCATCACCTCAGAAAATAACAGCCAAGAGAGCATCTACGTGAAGTCGGTGACCATCAACGGCAAACAATTGAGTGACAACTTCAGCTTCGCGCACAGCGATTTGAAAGACGGTGGTGAACTGCATTTCGTCATGACTTCAGACAAATCTGAAGCGATGAAAGCGCAGTAGCCGATACCCATCCAAATAACGAAAGGGGGCATCGAGCCCCCTAAAAAACTTCACTTCAGTAGAACCATAAAAATGAAACTAAAAAGAACCCTTATCTCTACCGCTATACTCGCTGCCATGTTTGGTCTTGCTGGTTGTAACAGTGATGACGACAACAGCAAATCTGGAACACCATCCCTCGACACCACGCTAACCCAATACGTCAATCCATTGATTGGTACAGGCGCAGATGGTCACACCTTCCCTGGGGCGGTTGTGCCTTACGGTTTGGTGCAACTTTCTCCTGATACCGAAATGGAAGGCTGGGGCTCTGCTGCCGGTTACTTCGACCACGGCAAGCTGACTGAAATCCCAGTGTATGGTTTTTCCCACACTCACCTTTCTGGCACAGGCATTACCGACCTTGGTGACATCTTAGTTCTGCCTTTCACCAAGAAAGAAAACGCCGTTTTCAACACCTTCGATAAAGACAACGAAACCGCAGAAGCGGGCTACTACGCGGTTGAACTGAACAAAGGCGAAATCAAAGCTGAGCTAACCACCACGCAACGTGTTGGCTTCCACCGCTACACCTTCAAAGAAGGCACTACGCCACACATCAAGTTCGATTTAGACCACACCCTCAACAAAGGTCACTTCAACAACCGCACCATGAAGGGTGACTTAGAGTTCATCGACGCGTACACCATCCGCGGTTTACGTAGCTCGAACGGCTGGGCGAACAACCAACACGTCTACTTCTACGCCACCTTCAACCAACCTATCGTCAAAGCCATCGCTTTGGTTGACGGCGCAGAAACGGAAATCGATGTAAACAACGACAACATCGACGCAGTGAAAACCATCGCTTACCTAGAATTCGCACCATCATCAACACCGCTAGAAATCCAAGTAGGCTTGTCACCAACAGGCACAGAAGGTGCAGAGAAGAACCTAGAAGCAGAAGCGAAAGACGTGTCATTTGATACTGCGCGCGCTCAAGCCAACGACGCATGGCACCAAGAACTTAGCCGCATGATGGTATCTGGCGGCACGGAAGATCAGAAAGAGATCTTCTACACCGCGCTTTACCACGCTTCTATCGCACCAATGATTTTCCAAGATGTCGACGGTCAATACCCAGCGATGCGTACTCGTATTCAAAAAGACGCGGGCGACACACCAAACTACTCTGTGTACTCCATGTGGGATACTTTCCGTGCAGCGCATCCACTGAAAACCATCATCGATCCGGAACGTGCCGAAGAGTTTGCCAACGACCTGATTCGTAAATACGAAGACGGTGGCATCTTGCCGAAATGGGAACTGCACAGCCATTATACGGGCACTATGATCGGCTTCCCTGCGGTTTCTATCATTGCTGACGCGATGGCGAAAGGCTTAGACATCGACCCACAACTGGCCAAAGAAGCGGCTGAGTTTACGGTGCGTTACCACGAGGCGTCTGAGTTCCCTGATTGGACGGAAGACAACAACATCGGCGCAGCAAACGTTGTGCAAGTGAAAGTGTACGAAGAAAACGGCTTTGTTCACCACGGCTATTGGAACAGTGCGTCTTACACGCTTGAGTTTGCTTATGGCGACTGGGCAATGGCAGAAATCGCGCGCATGGCTGGCGATGTAAAACTGCAAGAAGAGTTTATGACTCGTGCCGACAACTGGCTTAACCATTGGGATGCCGAGACGGGCTTCTTACGTCCGAAAAACCACCCGTTAAGCTCATCACCAAACAAACCGCCTTTGGAGTTCAACCAACCGATTGATGAAGATCGTTTGGATGAGTGTGAAATGGTTGAATGGCCAAAAGGCTCAGGCGTGATGAAAGAGAAATGCCCACTGCTACCATTTGACCCTTACTACGTGGACGAGTTTGCCTACACCGAAGGGAACGCGTGGCAATGGAAGTTCCAACCAATGCACGATTTCACCCGCCTGAAACAAGAAATCTACCAAGCAGACTTGGCACAAGGCAAAGACACCACGCCAGAGAAAGCCTTCCGTGAAGACTTGGACGAGCTATTTAATGCACGTTCTTCAAACACAGGTGAAGAGCTGCCAGACCTAACGGGTTACATCGGTCAGTACATGCACGGTAACGAGCCATCACACCACATTCCTTACCTATACGCGCTAACGGATGAGCCATGGAAAGCGCAAGAGTACCTAGACCGCATCATGTCAGAGATGTACACCAGCGAACCAACTGGTTTGATTGGTAACGAAGACGTAGGTCAGATGAGCTCTTGGTACTTGATGTCGGCAATGGGCTTCTACCAAGTGACGCCTGCAGATCCGGTCTACACCATCGGTCGCCCTATGTTTGATGAAATCACCATTCCAGTGGAAGGCGGCGAGTTCAACGTCATTGCAGACAACAACAGCCCACACAACAAGTACGTGAAGTCCGTAACCATCAACGGCAAACCGCTGGATGCCAACTTCACCTTCAAACACAGCGAAATCAAAGCGGGCGGCGAGCTTCACTTCGTCATGACGGGTGACAAGCAAGAAGCGCTTCAAGCTCAGTAACGTTTTATGTAATTCGTGTTTAAAGAATAAGCAGATAGATTAACTCAGTGGCAGGAAGTGACTCGCTTCCTGCCTAAGGAATCAAGATTATGAACTTTACGAAAACCGCTATCGCCACCGCTGTGATTGCGAGTGTTATTGGTTTGGCTGGCTGCAACGATGACGACGATAACACCTCACCAAGCGTCGATACTTCCAACCTAAAATACGTAGACCCATTCATTGGTACCGGCTTTAACGGACACACATTCCCGGGTCCTGTCGTGCCAGAAGGCATGGTACAACTTTCTCCAGATACCGAGCTGATCGGCTGGCACTCTTCATCAGGTTACCACTTTGATAAAAAGACCCTATTTGGCTTCTCCCACACTCACCTATCTGGCACGGGGATGGGCGGCTTAGGTGACATTCTGTTCCTGCCGTTTACCGAAGATAAAGCCAAGTACATCGAAGACAGCGACGACTACCGCGAAGCGATTTCGGTCAAGATGGACAAAACCTCAGAAGTGGCAGAAGCAGGCTACTACTCGGTGAAGATTGCAGAGAACGGTATCAAAGCTGAGCTTACGGCGTCTGAACGTGTCGGCTTCCATCGTTACACCTACCCGCAAGGTCAACCACAACGTTTGAAGATAGACCTCAACTCCATCCTTAACAGTGACTGGGGTTCGACCTCTCTGCGCAACAAACTGACGGTGAGCGAAGACGGTCATACCATCACGGGCGAGCGCGATGCAGTACACTTCTCTGGTTGGGCGAAAAACCAAAAAGTCTTCTTCTATGCGACTTTCGATAAGAAGATCAAAGACGTCTACATCCTTGCCAATGGTAAGCCTGTTGACGGCCTAACGGCAGAGCACGTTTCTGAATTGATTTATGATGACCAAGGTAATCCAGTTAAGCGTGTCAAAGCGGACGTCACTGCCTACATCGAATTTGAAGATGAAGGCTCACAAGAGTTGAATGCGCAAGTGGCGTTATCTGCGGTTGACCCACAAGGCGCAGAAAACAACTACGATGCCGAAGCGAATGTCTCTTTCGATACTGCGCGTAACAATGCACGCGAGAAATGGGCTAAAGCACTCAACTTCTCTATCGAAGGTGGCACAGAAGATCAAAAAGAGATCTTCTACACTGCGCTTTACCACACCAAGATTGCGCCTATGGTGCATCAAGACGTGGATGGTCGATTCCGTGGCATGGGCAAAGGCTCAATTCGTGAAGGCGAAGGGGAATACTCCATCGCTTACGGTCAAGCAACAGAAGAACAGCCAAACTTCTCGGTTTACTCTCTATGGGATACCCAACGCGCGTTACACCCACTAAAAACCATCACAGAGCCAACTCGCGCGGTGCAATACGCGAAGAACCTAGTTCAGAAGTACACTGAAAGCGGCTTGCTGCCGAAGTGGGAGCACTTAGGTGACGAAACAGGCACCATGGTTGGCTACCCAGCGGTAGCAGTGATTGCGGATGCGATCACCAAATTCCCAGAAGAGTTTACTCAACAAGAGAAAGAGCTGGCGCTGAAAGCCGCGATCGACTCTTCGACTTACGACAACTACCCGGCACTGCAAGCCGATTGGGATCAAGGCGTATTGGATCGCACTTTAACCAAGCACATCGATTACATTGAGAAAAACGGCTTCACGCCTGCCATCCAACGTGTCGATGGTGAACCAGTATTTGAAGACTACACGGTTGAGTCTGTTTCTTACGGTCTGGAAAACGCGTTCTACGATTGGGCTATCGCGCAAATCGCCAAAGCAGCCGGTGATACTCAAGTGGAAGAGCAATATCTTGAACGCTCAAAAGGCTACAAAAAATACTTCGATTACAACCCAACTGAATACGCAGAACATGGCGTGACGGGCTTTATGCGCCCAGTGATGATTGATGAAACCTTCATGACGCCATTCGACCCATACGGCACAGAACACGAGACAGGCAACTACACCGAAGGTAACGCGTGGCAGTGGACTTGGTTTGTACCGCATGACATCGCGGGCTTAAAAACCATCATGGGTGGCGATGCTGAGTTCCAGAAAAACCTAGAAGCAACCTTCACCGCAGAAAGCCAAGGCACTGAAACACCGGATATGTCTGGTTTGATTGGTCAAGTTGCGTTTGGTAACGAGCCTTCACACCACATTCCTTACCTATTCAACTGGACCGCAGAACCATGGAAGACGCAACAAGTCGTCGACCACATTCTTGATGACATGTATTTCGCTGCCCCAGAAGGCGTAGTTGGTAACGAAGACGTGGGCGCCATGTCCGCTTGGTATGTGATGTCTGCATTAGGCTTCTACCAAGTGAACGCAGCAGAACCTATTTACACTGTGGGTCGTCCGCTATTTGACAAAGCAGTGATTCCGGTGAAAGGCGGCACGTTCACCATCACCACAGAGAACAACGCCGATGACAACATGTACATCAAGTCCGTCACCATCAATGGCAAAGCTTTGGATAACGGTTTCTTCTTCGACCATTCCGAGTTCAAACCGGGTGGTGAGTTGCACTTCGTGATGACGGGCGATCAATCAGAAGCGATGAAAGCGCCTCAATAAACCTCTATCACTCTTCCCTCTTCAAAGGTCAGTTCGCAAGCGCTGACCTTTTTTCATACACAAATCAATCGATGTTCTGACCAATGCGCCACAGCACGCCACTAGGATCGTGCAAACAGAATTCTCGCATCTTCCAAGGTTGATCAACCAGTTCCGTCATTTTGGCTCCAAATGACGCCAGATCAACACTCGAAACATGTTCATGCCAACTGGCAACATCCTCCACCAACAAATGCATCATGAAATTATTGCAGTGTTTTGGTTCATAAAAATCTTGCAACAAGAATGAGCAACCGCCCTTGAAGAAGTACGCCACACCACCAAAATCCGAAGGCATCTCAAAACCCAACGCCTGATAAAAACGCTTTGATAGCTCATAATCTTTCGCCGGAACAAAAGATTTAATTTCAACAATATTGAGGTTTTCCATTTCCTAAATTTCCATTATGTAGCACGTATTCAACCACTCTAGGTAACTCAGCGCGCCCTGACTAGGGTCTCTCTTTGTTTCTTAGGTGCAAGGCACACACTCCGCCATTTGGTTTTGCAGCCAATGGACAAATTTTTGTTCCAGTTCAGAACGTGCTTTGTCTTGAGTCAATAAGACATAATCATGCCCTGACGGCACAAAACCAAATGGCGCGACAAGGTTGCCACGTTTGAGATCATCCATCACCAAAGGATAAGAGCCCATCGCCGCACCTAAACCGTCGACTGCAGCTTGAATGCAGAAATAGAAGTGTGCAAAAGACTGTTCTGTTTTTCCGTTTATCGACGCTTCACCAGAGCGCTGCATCCATTCTTGCCAAGCTTCAGGTCTGGTTTGGCTGTGTAATAGCTTCACGGAGTTCAAATCACTTTTCACTTGCTGCCAGTAGTCTGGTGAAAACACTGGACCTACCCACTCTTCCACTAACTTGGTTTTTGGGTAGTGATACAAAGGCTCAAAGTCATCTCGACGAATCGCCATAGCAAGCCCCGTCGAGCCAAGTGTTACAGGTCCTCCCGCAGTCGAAAGACGAACATCTGCGTCACAACCATCATTAAACGCGGAAAGCCTCGGCATCAACCAACGCATGGTTAACGTTGGCTCACAAGAGACTTCAAGGTATTGATGCTTTTCCTGTACCAGCTTATTCATGCCAGTTTCCAACGCTTGGAATGCTTGCTCGGTGTAGCTTTTCAGCATCTCACCCTCTTTAGTGAGCAGCATATTGCGCCCCTGTTTGTAGAACAGAGGTTGAGCCAGATAGGTTTCCAACACTTTGATCTGCTTACTCACTGCGCCATGCGTAATATTGAGCTTGTTTGCTGCTTCACTAAAACTCGCAGACGATGCTGCGACATGGAAAACATGAAAAGATTTAAGATGCCTCATCTGTGACTTTTTCTCACACTTAGCAGAATTTGTTTCGATTATAGTCTCCGAACTCTCGACCTACAATTGCCCCATTCATAACAACGAAGAAACAGGAAACACCATGGAGCTTTTCAGCCTTGCCTTATTAGGCATACTCATTGTCATCAGTCCCGGAGCCGATTTTGTATTGGTTCTTAGAAACAGCCTCAACAGGGGCAGACAAGCGGGAATTTGGAGTGCCGTGGGCATTAGTCTTGCGATTTCGGTGCATATTACCTATTCATTGCTTGGCATCAGTTACTTAATTTCACAGAACGAATGGTTGTTCAGCTTGATTCGCTACCTAGGTGCGGCTTATCTGATCTATCTCGGATTGAAAGGGATTTTTGGGGCTGATTCTCAACAGAAGATAGAGGGGGAAACACAAGAAAGCATCTCCATTTGGCAGTTCTTTTTCCAAGGCTTTTTGTGCAATGTGCTTAACCCAAAAACCATGTTGTTCTTCTTGAGCATCTTTAGCCAAGTCATCGATCCGTATACAAAATCGCAGCACCTAGCTTTAGGCTACGGAGTCTACATGATTGCGCTGCACGGGATTTGGTTTTCTATGGTTGCCATCTTGTTTACCTCACCTCGATTACAGAATTTCTTACTGCGCGTTAAATACAGGTTGAACCAAGCTTGTGGCGCTGGATTAGTGGTGTTTGGTGCCATGTTAGGATTGAAGTCATAACACGCTGAGTTACAACATTTCGACTGGCGCCACATCGAAGTTTGATAATCACACGTATAATTCTCGTCAATACTGTTTAGGGTAATTGACCTTGAGGAAAGGAACTCAATGAAAAAACTACTACCGATTGTATTCACTTGTTTAAGCTTAGCTTTCACCACGCCATCGGTATTGGCTTCTGAACGTGCAGAGCAGGGTTGGCAATGGATTGAGCAAGGCGCAATGGTTGTCGATGTGCGCACACCACAAGAGTTTGCCGATGGTCACTTGGACAATGCGATTAACTTTCCGCTTTCTGAGTTGGATAAACACTTTGCTAATGTCGATAAAGATACGCAAATCGTGCTCTACTGCCGCAGTGGTAATCGCTCAGGGCAAGCGTATCAGTACCTACAATCGCAAGGATTTACCAACCTTCATAACGCAGGTGGCTTGATTGAGATGCAACAAGCGAAGTAATGCCACGTAGCACCTGCCTAGACAATTGCATGGAAAAGCACACCTCTCGTGTGCTTTTTTTGTTTTCTCGACGCCGAAAACTAAAGCTGGTACTGCAGCACCAATTCGTGTTTCTCTTGGTAGGTTTGAATCAGTTCGGCTTTACTCTTAGCGGCATTTTGATAAAACAATGCACCTCCTTCAACCAACAAATCATAATGTTGCTGCAGCATATCTAAAACAAACTGCACACGTTTAATTGTGGTTGGCGTGCAACTCTTACCATCCAAATCATCTTCAATATCGAGCACATGCGAACGAAACATCTCAAGCATAAAAAGATGTTCCAACTCAGCATCAGATTTTAGCGCTGTTTGTATCTTTTCCATCGACGTTTGCACTCGCTCTACGATTTCTGGCACGGCATAGTTTTGAACTAACCAGTCCCGCTTGTATTCAAGCATCTTAAAGCATTGTTGTTTCACGTTTTTGAATAGCTGCACTGCCTCTTTTCGGGAATAATTTTGCTCCAATAACCAACCAGAGAAGAAGCGCGTTTCAAACCGCTCACAAGCATCAAACATAGGGTCATGCATACCATTGCTGCTGAACTCTCTTAACGGGTCAAACCGATACATATAACCAAAATCGAACAACTTTAGCTGACCTTGTTTATCCACCAGCAAGTTCCCTGAACACAAATCCCATTCAAACAATCCACTTCGCTCACAGACAAATAGAGTCGAGAATAACTGCCTTAGTAAGTCCTCAGTTAGGGCTTGAATAGGCGAACCCTCAATCCAATCTGAAACAATGATTCCTAAACGATAATCAGCATAAACAGTCTCAACAATGTGTTTAAAATCCTCAGCTAAATTCGGATTGTCTTTTTGAGTTTGAAAATCAAGACGGCGTTGAACTTCATTCAGAAAGGAGTACTGACCATCAGGGTTTTGCACTTTCGGCTGTGGGCGTTTTTTCTTGAGCGTATAGTCTCGTCCGCCGACACGAATATGAAATACCTGCGCCGTCAAACCACTTTCAAACGTTTCGACAACATACTCTGAGTTCGCTGTCGTAAACGCCAAGATTTCTGGTGGTAATGGACATTGATCCACATTGCCGACAATTAAGTTTTGACCACTTAAGTCAAATGCTTGCTGCTGTAATTGGCGTTGGTTCATGAAGTGCTCCCTGCTAACGATTCAGATATTGTTTACTTTATCGACAATGAAGCACATGACCTCCCCCTTTCTGACCAAAGTCATGGTTGAGTACTTGGGTGGAGTCCTGTTTAAATCGATGAATTGATTCAGCTGTTGTCTTCTTCAGAGAGCTTGCGAAAGTAGTCTTCCAGTCGATGATGACCATAAGTCGGAGCGATATTGTCACCGCCTAACATGGTCAGGAAGAACTCAGCAGGACCGCCCCACTTCTCTGGTAGGTGGCTTACTATTTCGAGTGCGGCTCTGCGCAACAAATCCGGCAAATGCGTATTTTTCTCCGGCTTATTCTGAGATTTGAATGCAAGCTGAGCAATTTGGTTCACTGAAAACACATTTGGTCCGCCTACGTTAATCTCCGTTTCAGTGCTATCGATAGCCTCAACACAAAATCTCGCCAAATCTTTTCCGTGAATGGGGTTAAGCAAGTTTTCACCATCGCCAAAAGTAAACACTCGACCCGATTTCGCCATGTTGTATACCCAAGTGACTTCAAGATGCAGGATTCAGAGCGTTGTCATTGATTCGAGTTCAAGGAAAACAACACCGCGTAATAGCCAGCTCTTTCCAAGTTGTTTGACGCAGAAATCGAGGCAATGACACGCTCCCGAAGGGCGAGTTGCCTTGGCTTGTATACTTTGTTGCCGATTCTTGATTTAGAGTGACTAGATCTTTAAATCGTCGCCGCGTCTACAAACCAAGTCATTCTCGCTGAACCTAGCATCTCGAGGTTACTTGGGTATACACCTCGGTAATATCAGAGAAAAAACCATTCGGACGAATCACACAAGGGGTTAATTTTGTTGATTGCAGAAGCCGACTCGCAAAGCGCTCTTTCGCCTCTAGCAGACGAACTTGAGGATATTTCTGAGCATTGAACGCAGAGATGTAAATGAATTTACCAACACCTGCTCGCTCTGCTTCTTCGAGTAAGTTCAAGTTTGCTTGGTAGTCGACATCCAAATAACCTAATCCATCTTGCTGACGAGTAATGCCCAAGCATGAGATAACAACGTCCACACCCTCGCAAACTCCTTTTAGCTCATCGGGGTGAGTCACCTGAGCTTCTACTGCCTGCGACTCTTGTAAGCCCATCGCAAGGAGCTTGGTTTTGTTTCTCGCCAACGCTTTAAACTCGGCGTGCTGCGCCATGAGAAATTCAACAATATTCGATCCTAAATAACCCGTTGAACCGACGATTAAAATTCGAGGCTGCGTTTTCATATCGATGTTTCCTATTCTTGGTAGAGGAACAAGACAAAGAGTCCCTTCGTCTTTATTTGGACCAATTGGTCTTTTTAAGTTAGTACGATTCAAACACAAGGTAAAGATCTTTCTTGCCCACTTGGTCTAAAAAAAGAATCTTGTGATATACTGCC
Organism: Vibrio sp. MM46; assembly: GCF_027587135.1. NCBI lineage: Bacteria > Pseudomonadati > Pseudomonadota > Gammaproteobacteria > Vibrionales > Vibrionaceae > Vibrio > Vibrio sp. MM46. Next base: position 89,823 of record NZ_JAPPTO010000010.1, on the reverse strand, counting down.
GTGATTACGCTAACCATCGAAAAGAGAAAAATATGCCTAAAATCGTCGATCACGATAAAAAACGAGAAGAAATAGCGCTAAAAGCAACAGGTATATTTCTTGAATTTGGCTACAAAAATCTTGGGATGAGACAGCTTTGTGAACAGCTTGGCATGAGTAAAAGTGCGGTCTATCACTACTACAAAAGTAAAGATGAACTGTTCAAAGCCGCTACCGAGGCAATGGTTAACTTCGATGCAGAAATATTGGCAGGAAGACCGAGCTCAACAAGCGCTAGCCCTGAACAACAAGCAGAGAACTTTGTATTAATTTTCCAACAGATGGCACCGCGTTTCTTCCAAGAGATGAAGTTAGTGTCTGATTATATTGATGTGATTGGGCAAGAAAACGTAGCTACCGATCCATGCATGTTACTAGCGAATCAAAAGTACATGACGATGCTAGAAAACTACGTTTCAGCGCAACACAAAGAATCACTTTATACCCTAATACTTGGACTGCTAAACCATCAGTTGATGTTAGGTAAAGCACTAGAAGAAGCGTTTATTATTGAGCAAGTTGAGCGCATTTTAGTTTAGATTCAAACTCGCCTTTAAAATCAACGTGAAAGAGGCTCCGTCGAGCCTCTTTTGTTTAGATTAATATGGTGAAGTCTAGTCGCTTAATAGCTCTACTTCCCTCTTCCATACATCTTGTCGAAGTTTGGGATGTTCTTCTCCCAAATGGGCGTCTCTTCTCCCACAATAGATTTGAGTGTATCGATAAACAACTTGGTTTTGATTGGTGCATCTCGGTGCGGATACACGGCGTAGAAGGTGCCGAAATCATCAATGTTCAAGTGCGTCATGATTGGCACCAACTTGCCTTGTTTGATTTCGTCTTGAACCATTTGTGCGGTTACCACAGCAAGTGTATTTCCTCCTGCTGCGCTCCTTGCCAACATTTCCACATCATTCACTTTATAAGCGACATTAAGCTGAAAGTGCTGTTGTTTACCTTGCTCATCTTGATAGCCGAATTTATCGAATAACAGACCTGGGGCGGCGTAAATAGTGGCGGGTAAAGATTCCAATTTCTCAAGACTGTTCACCTCACCATGTTTTTCTAAAAACGCTGGGGCAGCAACAATCAACAGACGACTTCGCGCAATCTTACGGGTAATCAAGCTCGAGTTTTTAGGTCGTCCGATGCGGAAGCCAATATCAAAGCCCTCTTGCACCATATCCACCATGCGATCTTCTAAGCGCAGTTCAAACTCCACATCTGGGTATTGTTGTTGAAACACTGAAATCGCATCTTGAACGTATTGACGCCCGAACATGGTCGAGCTGGTAATGCGCAAGACACCGCGAGGCTCTTCGTGATAATTCTGCGCCAAACGGTGAGTATCACTAAGAAGTGACCGAAGGGATTTGGCTTGGTTGACCATTTCACTCCCTGCTGCCGTCAATGATAAGGAGCGCGTAGTTCGGTTGAGCAATCGAACACCCAGCTCCTCTTCCAAACGGCTGATCTGTTTTGAGATCACCGAACGATCCACATTCTTCTGTTCTGATACCTTGGTGAACGAGCCAAGCTCGACCACTTCAAGTAACAGCAATAAACGACTAGAGAAATCCATAACGCCCTACCCAAAAACCATTGTTGCCATTAGAGCACCAATTATGTGCCATTTGGCTTATTTTTCTCATCTTATAACAAATCTATAGTAGCTGCACACAACGGGAGAGAGACAAACCTCCTCAATACCAAACCAATAAATTCGCGTTACTGAGGTCTGCTGATCTTACTAACGTTGAGGAAACAGCTATGAAAACTCTATCAATCACAACACAAAACGGCATCGCTACTGTTGAAATCAACAACCCACCGGTGAACGTCCTGACTATCGATTTGATTAATGAAATCAATGAGTTTGTACTATCACTTAAAGATGACCGCGATACAAAAGTGGTGGTATTCAAATCACTTCATGAGTCTTTCTTCTTGGCGCATTTAGATTTGAACGTTATCAACGGCACACAAGGTGGTCAGGCAGCATCAATTGAATTCAACCACATGATTGCCAACATCAAAGCGATGAAACAAGTATCGGTTGCTGTTGTTGATGGTGTGGCTCGTGGCGGCGGTAATGAGTTTGTGATGGCGTGTGACTTGGCATACGGCACTGAAAACGCAGCATTTGCTCAGCCAGAGATTCACGTCAACATCCCAACGGGTGGTCAAGGTGCGGTGCAATTCGCTCGTCGCATGGGCAAAAACAAAGCGCTTCAAGCACTGCTACTTGGTAACGACTTTATGGCACAACAAGCAGAGCAATTAAACATCATTACTCAGTTTGTTCCTAAAGCAGAGTTAGATGGGTTCTTAGCGGCAACATTGGGCGTGATTAGCCAACTAGAAGTGCGTGACATCGTAATGTACAAAGAGATCATCGCAACCTCTATCAAAGATGAAGACGCAGGTGCAGAGCTAGAATTGCGTTACTTCTTAGAGCGCGCAAAAGAGCAAAAAACCGCAGCGATCATCGACGCGTTCCTAAAACACGGTGGTCAAACAGAGCGTGAAGCGAAAGACATCCAAGGCATCTTTGTTGATACCGCGGCTGAGCTAAACAAACAATAGAACTTGGTTCATCATCGACCTAAGGCACCGACAGTCCGTTGGTGCCTTGTCTATTAGAAAACTCGGGAAATCTTATTGCATGAAAAACGATTAAATCATTCGTTTATTGCAAACTTGGCTTTTCGACAGCAATGTTAGAAACAAAATTGCGCGTGCGAGGAAATACAATGGAGGCAGTTAAACAATAGCCAGATCAATAGAAAAACGAGGTCCTCCATGAATCAACTTCCCGACGAAAACCAAAAACGATTTGTTGCCGTAATCAGTAAAAAAGTCGAGGTGGGACGTGCCGTTAACGTATTAGGACACTTGAGTGTAAGCCTTGCCAATCAACTTTCTGATGGAGACGCAGTCTACACCGACTATAGCGACCTCGACGGCAATGTTCATCCAAACATCTCCCACTATCCGTTTATCGTCTTGAGAGCGGATAACTCCAACAAAATCAGAAAACTTCGCCAAGAAGCACTCGATAAAGGCATCCCCTTCTCCGATTTTACTCACACCATGGTAGAAGGCGGCTCTGAAGTTCAACAACAAACCACCAAAAACACGCCGGAAGCTGAATTAGAATACTTGGGTATTTGTTTGTTCGGCGAGACTGAAACTCTTCGAGAATTGACCAAGAAGTTCAGCTTATATCGCTAAAAGCACGTGATACCTTGGTGATCCTCTCATCATTTTTTCATCAAGCTATCTGTACATTGCCACTTTTAGGGTTAGAATCTAGCGCATCTATCAACCAAAAGTGGCAACACTTACAACGAAATTAAGGAGGAATTTATGTCTTTGTGGTGTTCAATCAACCCACGTTTTTATGGCATGAAGGACCGCTCAAGAGTTTCAGATTTCGCGCTGCGATAATCTCGACTTGAGCGAATAATTACCTTTCGACGAAAACACGTCACCCGAGTACTTTCCCTCAAGCTCGAAGAATTATTGTCAGCTATGACAAAGGCGTCTTACGCCCAAAATTCTTGAGAACACTATGAGTACTTTTTTAACTGCACAATCACTAACCCTTTCTCACACAGCAACACCAATCTTCAAAGATCTAACGTTTACGATTCATCGTGGCGACAAAATTGGTCTTATCGGTCATAACGGCTGTGGTAAAAGCTCCCTACTCAAACTGCTTAGCGGTCAATTTGAACCAAGCCAAGGCACGGTTGCCAAAGCCAGTTCATGTTTGATGCGTTATGTTGAGCAGCATTTACCTGAGTCTTTAAGCACACATTCCGTATTGGACGCGTTAGCGGAATCCTTATCCGATGATGAGATTTGGCGCGCCGAACTCTTATTGGATGAACTCGGATTTTCAAACACAGAACGACACATGCCGGTTGAGAATTGCAGCGGAGGTCAGCAAATGCGACTCCTGCTTGCTCGTGCGATTATCCATCAACCTGACTTACTGCTTCTGGATGAACCAAGCAACCACTTGGACTTGCCATCGCTCCTTTGGTTAGAGCAATTCCTATCAAACTGGAAAGGCTCATTCGTTTTGGTATCTCACGATCAAACCTTACTCGATCGCGTCACCAACACCACTTGGGTCATGCGAGATCGATCTCTGCATCATTTCTCTCTGCCTTGTTCTCAAGCAAGACAAGCATTGAAAGAGAAAGATGAAACCGATCAACTTCGCCATGCCAGCGAGCAGAAAGAGATCGACCGAATCGAAAAAAGCGCCAAGCGTTTAGCCACTTGGGGCAAAGTCTACGACAACGAAGATCTTGCTCGAAAAGCCAAGACGATGTTTGCGCGCAAAGAACGTTTAGAGGAAGAACAAACCGAACTGACAGAAGGCACACCGTGGGCGCTACAACTTCAAGGTGAGTCAATGCCAGCAAATCGACTGTTAGAGGTTTTGCCTTTCTCGGTAACGCCACCAGACAGTGATTATCACTTGTTTGATATGGCAGAAATGCGCGCCAAAAGTGGCGACCGGGTTGCCGTTCTAGGCAGTAATGGTTGCGGTAAATCGACTTTATTAAACCTGCTTTATCGTCAGTATGATGCCATCCAAACCGACCTAAGCAACGAACATGAGAGTGTAACTTTCCACGATCGCTGTCGCTTGGGTTACTACGATCAATCCCTAAAGCAACTCGACGATCATCAATCCATCACGGATGCGTTGCAGTCGTTTGCCAGCATCAGTAGTGAACAGGCAAAACGTTCGCTAATTGGTGCAGGATTTGAGTACGCAAGACACGAACAGAAAGTCGTCAGTCTAAGTGGTGGAGAGCGAGCAAGGCTGCTGTTTGTGGGCTTAACCCTCGCTCGTTATCACATGTTGTTTTTAGATGAACCGACCAACCATTTGGATATGGAAGGCAAAGAGGAGTTGATTGAAACTTTGCAAAACTTCGAAGGTGCCGCCCTATTGGTGAGTCACGACCGAAGCCTGATAGAACAAAGCTGTAATCGATTCTGGTTTATTGAAAATGGCTTACTGACGGAGTATTTAAGCGCAGAAGATGTGTATCAACGCGTAACTGATACTGCACCGAAATCAGCCATATCGCATCATTGCAATGAAGTAATGTCGATGGAAACAAACACCGCGTCTGATGAGCAATCCGAAGAGCAAATGCTGGAAAGACTGCTGGAACTGGAAAGCTTGCTGGAAGCCGATTTAGGACGAAAGCCCAAACATCAAAAACCAGCGATGCAAAAGCAATGGCAGCAAGAGATAGAGGAAATTACGGCGCAGCTATAAAAACAAAGCCGGAGGTAATCTCCGGCTTTCTTTATTAGATTCGAATTAGATCCACTCAATCTCAGGTCCTGCGGGCACAATCCCATTTGGGTTGATGTGCTTGTGCGAGAAGAAGTAATGCAGCTTCATGTAATCAATATCGATTGTGCTGCGAATGCGTTCATCGACCACCAAATCCAGCATGTAACGATACAAGTTTTGGTGCGCCTTTAGGGGCTTTTTGTTGGCTTTGAAGTGCACTTCATACACCGCCTCGAAGCGCACTAATGTTGGCAGCAAGAACAAGTCTGATAGGGTAACGTCTTCACCATGCAAGTAGCGCGACTGCCCCAAACGCTTATCCAGCTGCTCTAGCGCATCAAACAAGGTTTCACTCGCTTGGTCATATTGCGCTTGCGAGGTTGCAAAGCCGACTTGATACACCTTGCCATTCACATTGCTGTGAAGCCATCGATTTAGGCTTTCAATCTCTTCACGCAATGTGGCTGGTACCAACTCCACCGGATGTTTTGCCAAAGGTAGCCAACGCGTAGCGAGGTCCATTGCCATTGCGGCTGAATCATTACCCACAATTACATGGTTTTGCTTATCCCACAGCAAAGGAACTGTCACGCGTCCGGTGTAATCGCTTTTCGCTTTCACATACAACGCAGCTAGATTATCCGCATTGTATAGAGGATCAGGATGTGCATCATCAAACTCCCAACCATTGTTGTAACGCTTTGCTGCAACGGAAGAGATGGAAATGAGCGCATCCAAACCAAGGTACTTGATCACTAGGTAAGGGCGATGGGCAAATGGACAAGCCAACGACATGTACAAGTGATAGCGATCTGCTTCGATCTGACTTGGTAACGCGAATTGATCTTCTGCTGTCAGCTCACTTGCGTCTTTGTTTGGATACCAAACGCCTTGTTCTAATACCGCCATACCTTACCTACCTTTCTTGATTAGCTACCCTGATGAATCACTACTGATGCGAGTATAGATAACTTACAGAGACTTCTCGAAAGACATCATTAGCTCACTCAGTTCCGCTGAGGTCGCAGCATCAAATTTGCCATCTTGGAACTTGTCGTAGAAGCCGCCTAGGCTGTATGTGCCTTTTACATCGCCACCCCACCAAGGCATCAACTCAGCCATGGTTTTAATGTTAGTTGCGCCGCCGTTTGCACCCGGAGATGTGCTCACTAGCAGAACCGGTTTCTTGGTGTCACCAAAGAAAGACGTACCTTGAGGTGCAACACGCGATAGCCAATCAATCGCATTTTTCAAGAATGCTGGCATTGAGCCGTTGTGCTCTGGTGATGCAATGATGATCGCATCGTATTCGTTTAACGTTGCACGCAGTTTGTGTGCGTTTTCTGGGATGCCCTGACCTTCAACGTCCAAACCGTACATTGGCAATTCAAAGTCGTTTAGGTCAATGGTGTTTACTTCTGTTTGTGTAGCTTGGTGTGCCAGCGCTTGAACCAATAGGCTGTGGATTGATTGGCTGTTGTTGCTACCAGTAAATGCGACGATCTTTTTCATAGTGGAATCCTAATTACGTTTGCCCCTACTTATGTCGGGCACTCAGTGAATGAGGTGATATTAATTAACTCCCAACAGTGAATAAACACTATAATAGTGGCTATATAGTTCACCAACAGTGAACAATAAAAACATGAGGAAACTAATGCGTGGATAAGATCAGAGCATTAACCGTATTTCGTCGAGTGGTGGAGCTAGGTAGCTTTGTCGCGGCAGCAGAAGATTTAAACCTCTCAAAAGCCGCCATCAGTAAGAACATCAATGAATTAGAGAGCTATTTGAAAAGCCCTTTGATTAACCGTACTACCCGCAATTTGCACATTACCGATAATGGTCAGCTCTATTATCAGCAAGTGTGTCAGGTTCTCGATGCACTCAACAATGCCGATCGCTCAGTGATTGAGTCTTCCCACACATTAAAGGGCACGCTAAAAATCAGCATGCCGATGTCATTAGGGTTGATAGAGCTAAACCCCATCATCTGCGAATTTATGAAGCTGCATCCAGAACTGTCCATCGAAGTGGTGATGAGTGATGAACATATTGATTTGATTGAGCAAGGGGTCGATATTGCCATTCGTGGCGGAGGCGAATTGGGTAACTCTAGCCTACGCTCGCGCAAACTACTGGATATTCGTCGTGTACTTTGCGCTTCCCCTCAATACCTTGAAGAGTCGCAGCCGTTTCAATCTCCACGTGACGTTATACACCATCGCCTACTTAGCTATAGCCTCTCTTCAACGTCTCGCCGTTGGACATTTCAAAATGGCAGTGAGGTACTGGAAGTTGATCTGCCTGCGAGCGTTTACACCGTCAACAGTGGTCTTGCGCTTACCCAAGCGGCATGTGCCGGACACGGGGTTGCGTTGTTGCCAGACTTCTTTGTTGAGCCTCAATTATCTTCAGGTGAATTGGTTGAGATTACCCCTGAATGGCAGATGGAAAAACACGCGCTGTATATCGTTTACCCTTACCACAAAGAGCAATCGCAAAAGTTACGAGCCTTTATTGATTATGTCGTAGAGAGCTTCCAAGCGCGATTCAGCCGTCAGTCAGACCCGCAACAGATGTACTCTTCGATTATTAAGCTAGGGTCTTGATAACGAGGTTTAGCCAAAGAAAAGACAATAAAAAAGCCAAACTGGGTAGTTTGGCTTTTTAATCAAAATCATTCTTGTATCTAGGGTCTGTTAACCTTTCGAGCTGATTTTTGCAGCGAATTGTTGGATATTTATACAAGACAGAGACTTTGCTGTGTAGCTAGTCTACATGAGAAGTCGATAACGCAGTAGAAATGACCAACAAACGCTGCCCGAAGGGTTCGGGCTAGGCGCCCCCGCAAAATCGTTTTATGCTTTGTTAAGGAGTATTTGCTTAGAATGACTAGGCGACACACTCCTTGCCTCACCTAAAACGATTTTATCTCGAACAAAATTTAACCGCGAAAGGTCAACAGACCCTAAGCATCAAGCCTACAAGAACAAGAGAATTGAAAGTTTATCGACGGCGGTTATTAAAGCGAGCACGATCTGAGCGTTGCTTTGCTGAACGCTCTTTGTGCGCAGACGCAGCCTTTGCTTGTGAAGCCAGAATCGATTCAACCGTCAGTTCCATTGGTTCACGCGGCTCCAATCCATGACGGAAAGTACGTGCACGTGGTGGCAGGTTATACTCGTATTCCGACGCCTTTGGCATGCGCTTGTAACGGTATAGGTAGAAGTTCTCTACACGCTCGCGAGCCCATTCTGTTTTCTTCAGGTATTTAACACTGCTCGCAATGCTTGGCTTGGTGTTGAAACAGTTCATACGCATTGCTGTGTCGAGGATTTCCCAACCGTAATGGTCAACAAGCTGCTGCAACATGTCTTCTAATTTAAGACCGTGCAGAGGGTTGTTTTTCTGCAGTTCAATACGTTCTTCGTCGGTCATAAATTCATGGCTCATGAACGGCTCCTTAATTGTGAGTGGCGAGCGTTATACTCACCACCTTACCTCTATTAGGTTTAGATTAAATCACTATTGCGAATAATCTGTTGTATTCTTCGTCTCAAAGACGAACTTTACATCCAAGTATTCACAATGATCGGCGCTGGCTCTTGGTTACGCAGCGCTAAGCACCTTTTGTTGGTGTGCCATGTACTCTTCAAATGTACCTTGGAAACTCACCAACTGTTTGTCTTTTACATCAATGATTGAAGTCGCCAATGACGATACGAACTCACGGTCATGACTAACAAAAATCAAAGTGCCAGTGTAGTCTTTTAACGCGCTATTTAACGCTTCAATCGCTTCCATATCCATGTGGTTGGTTGGCTCATCCATCACCAAAACGTTGATGTCTTGCATCATTAGCTTACCAAACAGCAGGCGGTTCTTCTCACCACCTGAGCAGTTTTTCGCTTTTTTGTTGGCATCGTCAGCGGTGAACAGCAAGCGACCTAGAATGCCACGCACCATTAGGTCATTGTGCTTCACGGTACGCCATTGTGAGATCCACTCAAAGATGGTCAGATCATTATCGAAGTCCGCGCTACTGTCCTGTGGGCAGTAACCAATCGAAGCGTTTTCAGACCATTTTACTACGCCCTGAGTTTGCTCTAATTCGTTCACTAGGCAACGCAGCAAAGTGGTTTTACCCACACCGTTTTCACCGATGATCGCAAGGCGAGTGCCCGCTTCAAGTAACAAATTGCCTTTTTCAAACAACAGCTCATCACCAAAGGAGTGACCAAGGTCTTGCAGTTCCAATGCTAAACGATGCAGTTTTTTGCCCTCACCGAAATCAATCGATGGGCTAACACGGCTACTTGCTTTCACTTCATCGAGTTGGATTTTTTCCATCTTCTTCGCGCGAGAGCTGGCTTGTTTCGCTTTCGATGCATTCGCACCAAAACGGTTTACGAATTCTTGCAGTTCATTGATTTCAGCCGTTTTCTTCGCATTAGAAGCCAATAGTTGCTCACGACGAAGACCAGATGCCTCAAGGAAGTATTCATAGTTACCAGGGTAAATGCGCAGTTCGCCATAATCGATATCTGCCATGTGAGTACACACAGAGTTTAAGAAGTGACGGTCGTGCGAGATGATGATCATCGTACACTTACGTTGGTTCAACTCTTCTGCCAACCAGTTGATGGTGTGAATGTCCAAGTTGTTGGTTGGTTCATCAAGCAGCAAAATATCTGGGTTTGCAAACAGAGCTTGCGCCAAAAGCACGCGCAGCTTCCAGCCCGGAGCAACTTGTTGCATCAAACCAAAATGCAGTTCTTCTTCAATACCCGCTTGCAGCAAAATATCGCCAGCACGGCTTTCTGCTGTGTAGCCATCCATTTCTGCGAACTCACTTTCAAGCTCAGCGACTTTCATACCATCTTCTTCACTCATTTCAGGCAATGAGTAGATGCGGTCACGTTCCTGCTTCACTTCCCAAAGCTTGCGGTCGCCCATGATCACAGCATCAATCACACTGTATTGCTCGAACGCAAACTGATCTTGGCTCAATACGCCCAGTTTCAGCCCCGGAGTAATAGAAACGTTGCCCGAGCTTGGCGCTAATGCTCCGCTCAGGATTTTCATAAATGTCGACTTACCACAGCCGTTTGCGCCAATCAGACCATAACGGTTGCCGTTGCCAAATTTAGCAGAGATATTTTCGAACAGTGGCTCGGCACCAAATTGCATGGTGATATTGTTTGTACTAATGATAGCGGCGTCCTCGAAGGAAATTTCTTTTAAATAACAAGTTGTTAAATCACTTTCGAGATACGGTTAGAAAAGGGCATATTGAAAGTGGACGCCATTCTATCTGATTCGTTCAATAGGTGATATAGATCACGCTAATGTTGCGAAGGATTTTTATCAAAAACAAAGCGCAACTTTCGCCACGCTTTGCTTACTGACAATATCTTGGATTAAAAATCGAGATGGTAATTGTTGTTGGATTGGTTCAGCGAAATCACCCAGTTCTTCTCAGATTCACTAGCGCTCATTGGCACCCATTGTGCGTACAACTTGGTCCAATTGCCATTCACCTCCAACTCAACCTGGCTGGTTCGCGTTGGGTAGACTGTTGTGATCCGTGACATAGGGTCCGCGATCACATCCCCATTCTCAGTGGTAAATGCCGCTTTAGTATAGAGGTGTAATGCACCATCAGCAGAGCCTTGGTAGTTCATGGACAGAGTAATCGTCTCACCAATATCAAAAGAAAAGTCGCGCTGCGCCACAATGTCTTGCGTATCATCAACCTCGTCAGCAACAGGTGTTGGTGCTGGCGTAGAAGAACCGCCACCGCCCCCGCCTCCACAAGCAGCGATTAAGGTTGAAGCAAACATGATGGTCAGTAGTTTTGTCGAAGTATTCATGTGATGCTCCTTGTTATTCCGTTGCTGAGATAGCTTTGCCGCTGGCTGCCGTCTTGTACCAATCAGTATCCGTTTCACCACTGCTGGTTACCCATGTTGGGAATCCTGTGTAGGCGTGACTGATGTCAGTATTCTCGGTTGGGTGATCCCATTCATCACGAATGTTGATTGCCCAAGGCATATTGTTACTGGTTAGGAAGTATTCTGAACCGCCCGTGTCATCGTCATGCAAGTTGTACAAAGCGTTATTCATCTCGCTTGTGCCAGAAAACGACTTAAGGTGGGTTTGCCACGTCATCCCCGGGAAGGTTGCGACAAAGTCACCGTGGTACGTGCCTTCTGCCGCAAAGATGAATGAGTCATAAGGCGGGTAGCCGACTTGGTCTCGTGCGACTGGCGTGGTCAGTTCAACCACCATTTGGTAGCTGAGAATATCGGTCGCTTGCTGATTCAAACAATTGCTCTGAGTACGATAATAAGTACAACCTGATGTCAAAACGCCGAGTGCATCCAGTTCCGCTCTTAAGTTCTCAGATACCACCAACACTGTTTCACTACCAGATTGAAGCACCGTATGTTCCACCGCTTGACCATTTTTGGTCACCGTTACTGATGCCACGTTGGACGAATCCACATTAGGGAGCTTCACGGCAAAACCATTGGAATAGCCTGCCCCCATGGCTTGCAGGGTGTAATCGACGGTAATGGTCTTTAATTCACGTTGACCATTCAAAAGTTCGGTTACACGATAGCGCCACACCACATCGTTGAAGTCGTAGTCACCCATTAACGGCCAGCGATCTTCGAACGCCATCGTCGCGTAAGTATCAGAGCTTGGGTAAACTGATGTGACTGTGACTTCCGGATCATTTTCTTGAACCAAGACTTCGTATTTCGAGTCGGTCGTGCCATCGGTATTCACGCCATCTACCGCCGAGAAAGGTGAAATATCCACAGTAAAGATCAAATCATTGAAGTCGTTATCACCACTTGGACGGCGAATGTCTTCAAAACCAAGCACTAAAAATTCGTTCTCAGTATCCAAGAACGCGACATTGTGGCGACGGTAATTAGCGGTCGTTTCTGGATTCAAGCTGGATAGACTGTAGAAAGGCGTATTCCAGGGACCAAGATACGGAATGTTATTGTAAGTACTTGCACTCCAACCATTTGGAATAACAAAGAAAGCTAAGGTTTGTCCTGCGGTCAGTTGAACATCAAGTTCAATCGTGTCCCCTTCTTGCATATCCCCATCAGGCGCTTTGGATGCGTTCGGGAAGATAACCATATGAGTGACAATATCGTCTTTGCTTGCTGGCGGGTTGTCAGTGTCATAAACAAAATACCCGAGAGAATTACGATACCCAGCCCCTTCGTTTAAAAAAGTGACAGACGCTGTCGCATAATCCGCACCGTTGAGTTCATCATCGATGTCGATATTAGAATAACGGTCCGGCGCGATAAATGCGGTATTGACGTAAGTACCTTCTGGCAGCATCGAATAGACATTCGTCAGGGTATCTTGAGGCAAAGTATCCGCAATAGAAATGGTCTCAAGTGGTTTACCCTTGATGGTGTAATTTGAATTGTCGCTGCCTGATTCGAACGATAAATCACTGGTAGTGAGTGCGTATCCGGACATCGATACGCAACAACTGGTTAGCGCAATAAGTTTCCCTGCTTTCATATTATTCCCCTCATCAACTGAATCGTTGGTCGTAGAGGGTTAACGCAAATATGATGCCGAAAATACCTTATTTAAAAACAACAAGTTATATTGACTGAAATACCATTATCAATTTGAGAATTAAGCTGATAAGCAAAGTGAAGCACATTGGGAAGAAACGGAAGGGGCAAATGCCCAAAACAAAAAAGCGTCCCGAAAGACGCTGTTAATATCAATTAGTATGAATCTATGAACGCGAAGCCATTGGGTGGCTTGGACTCATCTCTAGCAAGTCCCACAGGTTGCCATAGAGATCTTCAAATACAGCGACTGTGCCGTAGTCCTGCTCCGTTGGCGGGCGAACAAACTGAATGCCCTGCTCTACCATTCGGTTGTAGTCGCGCCAGAAGTCATCGGTGTTCAAGAATAGGAATACCCGTCCACCAGTTTGATTACCGATGAAGTCATGCTGCTCTGGCTTAGACGCTTTGGCTAGCAATAATGTCACACCATTAGAACCCGGTGGAGAAACCACAACCCAGCGCTTATCTTGTTCTGGTTGGTACGTATCTTCCACCAGCTCAAACTTCAGCTTATTCACATAAAAGTCTATCGCTTCATCGTAATCTTTTACGACCAAAGCAATATGGATAACGGATTGTTTCATCGCGTTATACCTTTAGTTTTCCGCTGATTACCGTCTTTGCAGAGCCAATCAGTTTAATGCGTCCGTTTTCAAGCAATTCGGTTTGTAAATGGCCACCGCGGGCTGAGGCTTGATAAACGCGGAACTGGTTTTGACCGAGTTTTTGCGACCAAAACTGAGTCAGTGCGCAATGGGCTGAGCCTGTGACAGGATCTTCATTCACGCCCACCCAGGGGGCGAAGTAACGCGAGATAAAGTCGAGATCCGGAGAATTCGATTGAGCAGTTACCACCACACCACGCCCTTGAATGTTCTTTAATGCGTCAAAGTTAGGCTCGAGTTCCAACACGGTTTTTTCATTGTCGACTTCAATAAAGCCTTTGCTGTCAAATTGAGCATAAGAAACCACTTGCTCCGCTTTCAATCCAAGTCCTGCTAGCAATGCGATGTCTTGTTCAACATCCACTTCAAACTGAGTAGCAGGAAAATCGAGCTCAATCGTCGACTGGTTTACTTTTGCATGTAACTCACCTGAGAGGGTTTGAAAGGCAATGGTATCGCCAACCTTTGCTAATCCTTGTTCTTTTAAGATTTGCGCTGTAGCTAATGTGCCATGACCGCATAGCGCCACTTCGACTTTAGGTGTGAACCAACGCAGTCGCATGTCTTTCAAACAGAGAAAAGCGGTTTCTGATACCGCCATTTCTTCAGCGATAGAGAACATCAATGCTTCTGGTAAAGGTTCTTGTGAAAGGCAAACTCCGGCAGGGTTTCCTTTGAAAGGTTCGGTGGTGAAAGAGTCCACTTGGTAGATATCGAGATCCATGATGCGCTTCCTAACATTGCGATTTTGGCAAGGTGTCAAACAGCTTATCGGTTTCATTGTAAAGCGACAATGCATGCCCTGATTGTTCTTGCAAAACACAAATAAAAGGCACCTTTCACGGTGCCTTTTTACATTCTGATGCTTGTTCAGCTCAAACCAATAACGTTCAATTTACCTGAACGAAACTTTAAAATTACTAGATATAATTAACCATTCATATTGGATATCTTATTCCCGTGCTTTGACGGACATCAAAAACAAATCGTTTTTCCTGCCTCTTCAACACTTCTTTGGATGCTCACCCAAAGGAAATAAATAAGAAAAATCAAACTCATAGGTATTTGATATGAAACAGCCTTTAAAAGCGTTAGTGCTGGCTCTGGGGTTATCTCTCGGAGCCGCCAACAGTTACGCACTCTCTCTCGAACCGCTAGACAAAGATTTTACTTTGCAACTTCTTGGTTCTGGCGGACCAATCTCTGATGACCTTCGTGCCTCGTCTGGTGAACTGGTTTGGTGGAAAGGAAAATCACGCGTGATGATCGATGCCGGTGGTGGTGTCTATCTGCGTTTTGGGCAGGCGGGCGGCAAACTGGAAGACTTAGATTTCCTTGGTTTAAGTCACTTTCACACCGACCACGTTGCCGACGTTCCAGCCCTGCTAAAAGGGGGGTACTTCTTTGATCGTGAAGATCCTCTCGATATCGCGGGTCCAGAAGCGGGCTCTGCATTTCCTAGCTTGACTGGTTACATGAAAGCGCTTTTCGACGGTGATGAAGGCGCGTACGCATATTTGAACGGTTTGTTTGATGGCAGCGATGGCTTGTTCCCTGTCACCATTACCGATGTGCCATACAAAACTTCCCAAGGCACCAAGGTGTATGAGCAAGATGGGTTAACCATTTACGCACTGGGTATCCCACACGGCGACGTTCCTTGTCTCGCTTTTCGAATCGAAAGTGCCGAAGGCGTGATGGTGATTTCCGCTGACCAAAACGGCAGTAACCCTGACTTCATCGACTTCGCTAAAGGTGCGGACATCTTATTGATGCCATTAGCTATTCATGAAGAAGCCGACGAAGTCTCATCGTTTATGCACGCTAAGCCATCGGTTGTCGGCAAGATCGCCGCAGAAGTGAATCCAAAACTTTTGGTGCTTAACCACTGGATGGGCTTAGGTCTAAAACTTAAACCAGCTTCCATCAAGATCGTTAAAGAGTACTACCATGGTCAAGTTATTGCTGGTCACGATTTATCTAGCTACCCAATGAGCGCAGCGAAGGAGATGTCTCATGAACAATAAACTTGCTCTATCTATCGCGATGACGTCTGTCATTACTTTGAACTCAGGCATGGCGTTTGCCGATGCACCCACAGAAGCTCCCGTAGAGGCTCAATCCAGCTCTCAACATGGCGGTAAGTGTGCGGCTGGTAAATGTGGTACAGAGAAACGCTTTGAGAAACAAGAACTAAAGAACGATCCACAAGGTCGCTTGGTACGCGCTCGTGACGGCAAATGTGGCGTGACTGGCGAAGGTATTAACCCTTCAGAAGAAACCATCAAACTCACCAAAAGCAAAGTAACAGGTGGCGTATGCGGACAATAACCGATACATCAAAAGGGATTGGGCTGCGCAGCGAACACGTTGATTTGCTGTGTCAGTTGCCCGAGCACCCAGATATCGATTTCCTCGAATTAGCACCGGAAAACTGGATGAATATTGGCGGCTTGAAACGTGAACAGCTGCAAGACATTGCGAAATATTATCCGCTTGTCGCTCATGGCTTGAGCTTATCGATTGGTGATTGCCAACCGTTAAACGAGTCTTTTGTACGAGACGTCGCACGCTTTCTCGATGAATTTAATATCGACATCTATAGCGAACATCTGAGTTTCTCTAGAGACAATCAGGGCTATTTGTATGAACTGCTTCCGATCCCTCGACATAAAGAGAACATTCCGTATTTGGTCGAACGCATTCAACGCGTGCAAGACATTATTCAGCATCCATTGGCGTTAGAGAATATCTCTTACTACCACGATTACGGACATGAAATGCCAGAGGGCGAGTTTATCGCTGAAGTGAGTGACCGCAGTGGATGTGAGCTGCTTATCGACATCAACAATGTGTTCGTCAACAGTCGAAATCATCATTTCTGCCCTTACGACATGCTGAGTACTTTACCAAGCGACGCGATTCGTTATTACCACATTGCGGGTCACTTGAAAGAGCGTGATGACTTCTTGCTCGATACCCATGGAAAGCCAGTGCCTGATGAAGTGATTGATCTGGCTCGTTACACCTACTCGGTGCATGGCAGCAAACCTTTACTGCTTGAGCGCGACCACAATGTGCCGTCGTTGCTTGTTCTGGCTGAAGAGCTTCGCAGCATTCATGGCGAGATCTTGGATTTCAGTCAAACACTCGAAGTGTTGTGTAAGGAGGTGCTCAATGCTTAATCCTCCGAGCAAAATGCGCGCGCAAACCGAGTCCCTAACGGCTCTAATTCGCACGCCTATGAATCAGCATGCGCTGTGTCGATATAGCGAATTTATCCGCGACAACATCTTGGGTGTCGTTGCGAATACGTTCCCTCTATTTTCTTCGCAGTTCGCTGATGAACAACTTGAACGCATGGTGGATGACTTTGTGGTGATGCATGGCGCGTCCGAGCCTGAGTTTCATCATATTGCCACCGAGTTTGTTCAGTTTTTGCAGCAGAAAGCGCATCAAGATTCCAGCTCCATCTCTGCCGATCAGAAGGCGTTATTGGAATATGAATGGGTGGCGTTCAATGTAGAAATTGACACCTTAGTCGCAGCATTCAATTCACCCTCGAATCCGATATTCGAAGAGAATCAAGTGCTGCAACTCAACCCAACATTAAAGCTGGTCGAAGTGCCTTTCTTGCTGCATCAAGACTCCGTGACTTTCCTAACTGACAGGCGTCACCCTGTATTTTATGGCGTGTTTCGGAACTCACAGCATCATGTGATATCGCAAAAGCTCAGAGAAGTAGATGTCGCATTGATTCAGCTATTACAACAGCAACCAAACCTGACTCTGGCGCAACTACAACAAATGATTGCTCAGCAACTCGCCAGATTCAGTTTCATGGAGTGGGCTCAACACTTCAGTGAACTAGGACTCGTCAGCGTCCGCCCTTCAGGAGAAAAATTATGATTAAGTCAGCCCTCAATTGGTTCGACGGTCTCGTCGAGAAATGCAAAAGATACGATTACTTAGCGTTACTTGCGATTCGTCTCTACCTCATTCCGGTCATTTTTGTTGGCGCTCGCTCTAAGGTGCTGGGCTTCTCTGGCACCGTCGCGTGGTTTGGCGCGTCCATCGCAGATGGAGGTTTGAACTTACCATTTCCCGAGTTGTTAGCGTTTCTTGCCGCAGGTACGGAAGTGCTTGGCTGTATTTGTATCGCTTTGGGTTTGTTTACCCGAGTGATGTCGATTCCGATGATTTTCTTGATGAGCGTTGCGAGCGCAATGGTGCACTGGAAACACGGTTGGGATGCCATCGCCACCAGCGGCATGGAAGCAACGGTACGTTTGAACGGCTTTATTGAATGGTTAGCAACCAACTTCCCAGGTCGATACAACTACATCACCGAATTGGGCGACCCTGTAATGCTCAACAACGGTATGGAGTTCGCAGCCACCTACTTTGTGATGTTGCTGGTGCTGTTCTTCTACGGCGGTGGTCGCTATGTAAGCTTGGATTACTGGTTGAGAAAACCTTTCTCTCGCATACCAGCAAAGGCGTAATTCAAGTGCACCCAAGCTTTAAGGCTTAATTAAACAGACTAATAATAACCTTATCTAACCCGCTACTCTGGTAGCGGGAAGGAGTCCTTATGTTTGCAGATGTCGTTGATCTGTCGCGGTTTCAGTTCGCTAGTACCGCACTCTACCACTTTATATTCGTCCCACTGACCATAGGTTTGTCTTTCTTGCTGGCCGTTATGGAGTCTTTGTACGTCATGACGGGGAAAACCATCTACAAGGACATGACCAAGTTCTGGGGTAAGTTATTCGGGATTAACTTTGCCGTGGGCGTGGCGACCGGTCTTACCATGGAGTTTCAATTTGGTACCAACTGGGCGTATTACTCTCACTATGTGGGCGATATTTTCGGGGCACCGCTTGCCATCGAAGCCTTGATTGCCTTCTTCCTCGAATCCACCTTAGTCGGCATGTTCTTCTTCGGTTGGGATCGATTATCAAAACGCCAACACTTGTCGGTCACTTGGCTGACGGCTCTGGGTTCTAACTTCTCTGGCTTGTGGATTTTGATGGCAAACGGCTGGATGCAAAATCCAGTCGGCGCAGAGTTCAATTACCAGACCATGAGAATGGAAATGATCAACTTTGCTGATGTGGTGTTTAACCCCGTCACGCAAGTTAAGTTTGTTCATACCGTGGCTGCCGGTTATACCACAGGTGCTTTGTTTGTAATGGGCATCAGTGCTTACTACTTACTCAAAGGTCGAGATATCTCTTTCGCTCGCCGATCGTTTGCAGTGGCGTCAGCATTTGGCATGGCTGCGATTGTGTCGACATTGATGCTGGGTGATGAATCGGGTTACGAGCTTGGTGATGTTCAACAAGTAAAACTCGCGGCAATTGAGTCCGAGTGGCACACCGAAGAAGCACCTGCCTCGTTCACGCTATTTGGCTTACCAAACCAAGAAACCATGGAAACCGACTACGCCATTAAGATTCCATATCTAATGGGGATCATCGCGACTCGCTCGCTGGATGAGCCAGTGATGGGCTTACGCGATCTGATGGCGCAGAACGAAGATCGTATCCGCGATGGTATCCAAGCTTACGGCATGCTAGAGGAACTTCGCGCAGGTAACGACAGTCCTGAAAACATCGCTCAATTCGATGAGATGAAGAAAGATCTCGGCTACGGTTTGCTATTGAAGAAATACACCGAGAACGTCACCGACGCGACTGAAAGCCAAATCAAGCAAGCGGCGCAAGACACGATTCCTCAAGTGGCACCACTGTTCTGGAGCTTCCGAATCATGGTGGCTTGTGGGGTATTGATGTTCGCGATTATCGGTTTGTCTTTCGTCCAAGTCTGCCGCAGAAAATTAGGTTCGAGCCCTTGGCTATTGAGAGCGGCACTATGGGCGATTCCATTGCCTTTCATTGCTTGTGAAGCAGGTTGGTTCGTTGCTGAATATGGACGTCAGCCATGGGCAATTGGTGAGGTGCTTCCGGTCAATATGGCAGTATCTAACCTCGCACCAAGTGACATTTGGATTTCACTCGGGTTTGTTTATGTGCTCTACACAGCGTTCTTGATTGTAGAAATGTTCTTGATGGTGAAGTTTGCCAAACGTGGACCAAGCGTGCTTAAAACGGGTCGCTATCACCATGAAGAAAACAACAAAAAAGACAAACAATCCGACACATTCAAACTGATTGATCAGCACTAAGGAGGCACTATGTTTGATTACGAAAACCTACGCCTATTTACTTGGGCGATCGTTGGTGTGCTGTTGATTGGTTTTACCATCACCGACGGATTCGATATGGGGGTAGCCGCGCTGCTCCCTGTTATGGGGAAAAAGAACCTAGAGCGCCGCGTAATGCTTAACGCTATCGCGCCGCACTGGGACGGCAACCAAGTTTGGCTGATCACCGCTGGCGGTGCCATCTTCGCGATATGGCCCTTGGTATACGCCGCAGCGTTCTCCGGATTCTATATTGCCATGCTCTTGGTACTCGCATCCCTTTGGTTGCGCCCTATTGGTATGGATTACCGAGCTAAAATCGATAATCCGCAATGGCGCAATGTGTGTGATGTCGCCTTGTTCATCAGCGGTGTGATTCCACCGATTATCTTTGGGGTTGGCTTCGGTAACTTGTTGGTTGGCGTACCGTTCGAGTTAAACAACTTGCTGATGCTCGATTATCAAGGTGGGTTCTTTGACTTGCTCACTCCATTCCCAATTCTGTGTGGCTTGGTGAGTTTGACCATGGTGGTGACGCAAGGTGCTGCTTTCCTTCAAATGAAGACAAAACATGATCTACGTGCACGAGCACAAAACATTACGTTGTGGGGTGCGGGTGCAACCATGATGTTGTTTATGTTCGGTGGTTTGTTTGCGGCATCGCAATCAGGTTACATCATCATCGGCGCGATGCTAAAAGATGGCATATCAAACCCACTCAACAAACAAGTGGTGAGTATTGCAGGTGACTTATTGCATAACTTCAGCGAAATGCCACAACTTTGGCTGATTCCCTTCACTGCGGTAACCAGCTTACTCGTGTGCTTTTGGGCAACCGTCTCTCGCCGTGCTGGGGTGGCGTTTACTATGTCGAGCATTGCGATTGCTTGCATCATCTTAACGGCAGGCGTCACCTTGTTTCCGATGATCATGCCGTCAAGCATCAACCCATCGCACAGCTTAACGTTATGGGATGCCACATCGAGTAAGAAAACGCTTGGCATTATCTCTATCGTTGCCATCATCGTTGTTCCTGTGATTTTGGGCTACACCGCATGGTGTTACTACAAAATGTTCGGACGTTTGGATAACAACTACATCCGCAGCAACAGCTCATCGCTCTATTAAGGAGGCAAGTATGTGGTACATGTGTTGGGTACTTGGCGTATTACTCGCCTGCGCCTTTGGCGTCATTAATGGTTTATGGCTAGAGAACGCAGGACGCTTTGAAGAGGATGAGTTCTAATTTCTCACTTCATATTGGAACATTCTCAATAACAAACGCCCTCATTCACGAGGGCGTTTGTTCATCTCAATGAATTTACTCTGCCGACAATCGATAGCGGCGCACTTCGTATTGGTCTTGTTCTGAATAAAATGTATTGAGAAACTCGCCACCCGCCTTTTCGATCACGCGCCTTGATGCGGTATTGTTCACATCACAAGTAACGATAGCGCTGTCTTCTATAACCTCGAATTTCACCCAATTCAACATGAATGTGGCGATGCCTTTGCCTTGAGCATCTGGCGCGGTTTCGTAACCAATATGCCCTATCACATTTTCAAGATAGTCGTTATTACCATCACGAACCCGAATCGAACCAAGTATCACCCCTTCCTCTATACAGAAGTATGTCGAAGACGGCGTCCAACCTTCCGGCAAGCCTTCGCCTTTCGAGTATCCAATTCGTTTCTTCAGCAACGCTTCACTGTCACTTTGGGCGATGATGTACATTTCCATTCCCGCCAGAGCACACTTTTCAACATACTGTTCAAACGCTTCAAAATGGCTGAGATTGGCTTTAACTATTTCCATATAGCACCATCTTTCAGGCTTAAATATCACAAAAAATAAAGCTCAAAAGAAGGACATTACTTTTGAGCTTTCATTATGTTCTTAAGCTATGTATTTAGATTTCACCAGATTTAATTTTCTGTTGAGCATCGCTAATTGTCTGCTCTCCAAATAAGATCTTAATCATCGACTCGATACGCTTGGTATCTGTACCAAATTTGTCCAAATTACCATTGTTTGGTGCTTTAAATTCAACTTGACCAACTTTCTGGTCATTTTTATAAGCGTTAATCTTTGCATCCGCAATAAAGGTTCTAAAGTCCCAACTCCAGCGAGACACATAGGTTAGCGTCAGTTCATCTGCCTTAGGTGCAGTGCCATCACTGACCACTGTACATTTACGCGCAGTGTCTAAGCACCATTCTTGCAAAGAATCTAAGAACACTGCTCTTGTCGCATTATCTTTTACGATGGTGATTTCTTTGCTTTGATTCGACTGCGCAATCGGCTCAGCCGTATATTTAGGTGCGGAACAACCTGCTAATACAACAGGAAGAGCTAGAACTAGAGCTTTTTTAAACATATTTTTTCTCTGCTTATAAATAACAACCAATGACGCCAAATGAATAATCAGCATCGAATGTTGGATACTGACAGTTTTCATTCAATGCCTCAATAATCTTTCTCACAAAATCAACAGGATAAATACATTCTAGTTCGATGATTATTACGAAACTAATGGGTCGATGTTTTCTGCAAATAAGCACTCAAGAGGATAAGGCAAAGCAAGTGTCGGCATATCTGATCTCGAGAACCAAGCCAGCTCGATCGTCTCCTCATCTAAGCCTTCTGCAAACTGTCCCGTTTGTTGACACTTAAACATGATCACTGTGTATTCAACTTGGTCGCCGTTTGGATAAGCAAAACCAAATCCCTCTCCACCAAAAACACCGAGCACACGTTCAACTTCAACCGCGAGTCCGGTTTCTTCTCTTACTTCTCGAATCACAGCTTGCGAAGGTGACTCACCTGGTTCAATCATGCCTGCTGGTAAGCTCCAACTGCCATCAGATTTCTTTTGCAACAGAAGTTGGTTGTTTTGATTGAGGATCACCGCAGCAACACCTGGGATCATTAATACTTGATTACCAACTTTGCTGCGTAGCTCTTTTAGGTAGTGACTGACACTCATTTATCTTCCTTGAACTTAGTGTTTAGTTTCTCACCAGACATTCATTTTGAAATACAACAAGAAACAGCTGATAAAGATCAAGCCACACCATGAAAAAAAGCTTATCGCCTTCTGTTCAGTCGTTGCTTCCTCAGGGTCTGGGTGCAAAATGCCATAAAGACAGGCAATGGGGATCAACTCGTAAGTTTTGCCAATGTATTGATGCCCCATTTCGAGAAATGGTGGAACGTACAAATACACCACAGCGTAAGTAATAAAATAAAGTATGCCGAGGATCCGGTTCAAGCCAATGACTTGCCCTTCTCGATAAAACCAAATTAACGCCGCTACCCCTGCAAGTATTGCGATGAGTAAAAACATCCGTTCTTCTACCCTTCTTTTTAATTTTCTCCCACCCTATTGAAACCACTCAATTAATCAATCAGTTATGCAACTAAACACGATACAGCTCAAATAGAAAAAGGCACTGATTGGTGCCTTTTGTTTTACTTAGTGAGTGTACTTACAGCTCGTGCTCGGTACGTGCGATGATGTCGTCTTGAGCATCTGGTGATAGCGCGGTGAAGAAGGCTGAGTAGCCTGCAACTCGCACAACAAGATCACGATATTGTTCAGGGTTCTTCTTCGCAGCTAGCAAGGTCTCACGAGAGACGATGTTGTATTGCACATGCCAACCCTTGTGGTGGTTGAAGAAGGTGCGAATCAGCATAGAGAGCTTGAGCTTATCCCCTTCAGACTCAACCGCCGCCGGGCTTAACTTCTGGTTAAGCAGCACGCCACCAAGGATCTTATTCGCTTGGATCTTACCGACCGAGTTGTACACAGCTGTTGGACCTAAACGGTCTGAGCCAGACGACGGGCTTGCACCTTCTGCCAATGGCGTTTTCGCTTTGCGGCCGTCTGGCGTTGCCATGGTTGAAGCACCAAATGGGACGTTTGCCGAGATACTTGATGTACCTGCGTAGTAACCGCCGCCAATTGGACCACGCCCATGACGCGTATTAACAAACTGTTCTAGCTCATCAATGTACACTTGGTACGCGTCTGCCAGTAGTTGGTCTACCGCGTCATCATCATTACCGTATTTTGGTGCAAAGTTGATAAGACGTTGGCGAAGCTGCTCGTTCTCCATGCCGTCGAAATCTTCTGCCAATGCTTTTGCCAACTCTGGTTGGGTGATTTGCGCATCATCGAAAACAAGGTGCTTGATGGCTGCTAGGCTGTTACCTAAGTTTGCGATACCGACTTGTAAGCCAGATACCCAATCGTATTTCGCACCACCCTCTTTCACGGTTTTACCGCGAGCCAAACAGTCATCCACTAGCGTTGAACAGAAGATGTCTTGAGCTTGCTGTTCAAGTACGCTGTCGACGACTGTATCAATCTCAATCGATTTGCGGGTGTAGTAGCGGATTTGCTCTGCCCAAGAAGCCGTTACTTGCTCAAAGTTCTCAAAGTTGCCTTTTGCTAATGACTTATCGTGCGGCAAGAAAGCTTTACCCGTTGTTGCATCCACACCTTCGTTCAATGAAGCGAGCAGGATACGAGCAAAGTTAATGAAGCTCATGCCCGTACAACGGTAACCCCATTTGCCCGGAACCGCCGTCTCGATACAACCGATAGATGCGTAGTTGTACGCGTCTTCTTTCTCTACGCCAAGCTTGATGAATTCAGGAATGACAATCTCATCGTTGTTGAAAGCAGGCATGCCGAAGCCACATTTAATCACTTCAACACAGCCCATCAGGAATTCTTGGTTTAAACCTTCATGGTAACGCACACTCAAGTTAGGTTGCGTCGAACGTAACTGACCACAAGATTCCAGAATCGCCCAAGAAAGGGGATTCACAGCGTCTTCAGGCTCACCCTTTTCATTCAACTTCTGACCGCCGATACAGACGTTTTGATACAACGGAGAACCTGCGGAGGCTTTTGAGTGCGCGCCAGAGCGAATCTTGTTTACTTCAAGCAGCTTCAACCAGCAGCTTTGTAAAAGCTCTAGTGCAAAGTCTTTTTCAATCGCGCCGTTTTCGATATCGCGAACATAAAATTCGTTTAGGAATTGGTCCATACGACCGAAAGAAACCGAGTGACCATTCGATTCGATTTGTAGCATCAACTGAACAAAGTAGCTCAATTGCAGTGCTTGCCAGAAGTTTTCTGGTGCGTGGCTTGCTACATGACGACAGTTTGCAGCAATGCTATCTAATTCAGCTTTGCGTAGGGGGCGTGTCTCTTCTAACGCCATTTTTGCCGCCAATTCAGCGTAGCTCACCATGTGGTCTTGAATCGCAAGCAGTACGATTTCGACTGATTTATAGAACTGCTCTTTCTTCAAGCCTTCAAAGGTCGAAACATCATTTTTAGCACGGTGCTGACGAACATCCTCTAGCAAGCCGTTCATGCCTAGCTTCAAGATTTTCTCGTTATCCACCGCAAGGTGCGCGTCACCCGAAGTCATGTTGCCTTCAGCTTTAATGATGGTGCTGGCTAAGATTTCTTGCAGCTCATCAGTGAACAAGCCATAACAACGGTCTTGAACGGTTTTACCGCGCCAGTACGGTGTGATGCTGTGAATACTTTGCTTATCTTCTTCAGTGACAGCAAAGCCTGCACCAGGGCGGTCGGCTAGCTCATCAATTTCCGCTTCAATCCAACGTACAGTGTATTCTGGGAAAATAGGCGCAGCGCGTACTTTGCTCGCTTGGTTACCGACGATCAATTCATCGTGTTTAATCCAAATCGTACGAGTGCGTAAGTGCTCTTGCAGTGCTAGCGCACGTTGGACAATCACAGGTTTGTCTTCGTTTGCTTGATAAGCACGAGTGTATGCCTCTGCACGCTCGGTACAGACAGGTGGCGTTACGATATTTACCAGTGCCGATTTGTGCGCTTTGATACGCTCAGGAAGGTAATTCAGGTCCATAGTTAACCTCTTACAATCACGTTAAGTTGGGTGTTTTCGCTTGCGTATTGCATGGCGCTTTCTAGCAGTTCTGGTTTGTTTAATGGCTTGTCAGAACACTCGTAAGGCATATCGAGCAAACGGTATTTATTGATGCCGAGCGTGTGGTACGGCAGCAAGTGAAGTTCTTGGCAGCTTTCTAGTGAAGCCGCAAAATCGATGATGTCTTTCAACTCTTCGATGGTGTCATTGAACCCCGGCACCACTGGAACGCGAATCACAATGCGTTTCGCGATAGGTGCCAGTTTTCGGAAATTGTCTTTGATGCGTTTTAGTGAACCTTTCGCCCAGCTAAGAAACTTCTCTTCATCGGTATGTTTTAAATCCGCCAACCAGCAATCAATATGCGGCGCGGCTTTTTCGACGTTCTTCCACGGCACATGCATGCACGATTCAATAGCGGTAGAGACTTGGTTGTCATGCAGACGCTGTGCGAGTTCTGCCACCAAATCCGCTTGCATGAGTGGCTCACCACCGGAGAAGGTCACACCACCTTGGCTTTGGTCGTAGAAAGGTTTGTCTTTCATTAAGGTGTCGAACAGCATGTCTGATTTCGCCTCTTCACCGCAGACGGTCAGTGCTTGCGTAGGACAGAC
Source organism: Vibrio sp. MM46 (assembly GCF_027587135.1). Classification (NCBI taxonomy): domain Bacteria; kingdom Pseudomonadati; phylum Pseudomonadota; class Gammaproteobacteria; order Vibrionales; family Vibrionaceae; genus Vibrio; species Vibrio sp. MM46. The sequence continues at coordinate 63,406 of NZ_JAPPTO010000010.1, read as the reverse complement.
GTTTCGCAGCGCGATCAGTTGGTCTTCTTTGATGGTTTTGCGATTGATGATGATCTGGTTGTCGATGCGTTGAATACCATCACCCATCGTTTCACTACCCGCAGTGTTTAGAGTTGTGGCTTGATAAGCAGAAACGCACAGTTGGCAACCTTCCATACAGCTTCGCTGATCAAACAGCAGTGAATGCTTTTCGCTGCGACTTTCTGGGTTTTGACACCAAGGGCAAGACAAGCTGCATCCTTTAAGAAAAAGAATGGAACGAATGCCATCGCCATCATGGGTAGAGAATCGTTGGATATTGAAATACATCTCTGCTTGCCTCTTGGTCTGTGCTACCGCTGTGTACCTAATTTGCTTCTTTGCTCGTTGAGTCTTATGTACAGCTTTTCTTTGTTCGAACTGAAAGCTTCATTTGAGCGTTTACAAGTTTCACTTAACTTTCATTTAATGAAATTATTATAGTTTCAAATGAAACTTCAATTGATCGAAATCAAGATCTCGTTCGATTGTCAGATCTATAGTGATCCCATCATCAAAACGAAGATTTTGTTTAAGGTAGAAACCATGATTGAACTTTATTTAGATACTGCTGATGTGGCAGAAGTAAAACGCTTTAACCAGTGCCTACCGCTAAAAGGCGTGACGACAAACCCAAGCATTTTGGCGAAGTCAAAACAGGGACTGAATGAAACCCTAGCAAGCATGCAAGAAGCACTTGGCGGTGCATCTCGCTTTCATGCTCAAGTCGTGAGTTCAACCGTCGAAGGTATGGTGGCAGAAGCGCGCCAACTGAATGAATTGCCTTACGATATGGTGGTAAAAGTGCCAGCCACAGAAACCGGATTAGCAGCAATTAAGCTAATGAAAAAAGAGGGAATTCAGGTTCTTGCTACCGCTATCTATTCAGCTCAACAAGGTTTCCTTGCAGCACTGTGCGGTGCAGACTACCTAGCACCTTACGTAAACCGCATTGATGCGATGAACGGCAACGGTGTTGAAGTGGTCGCGGATCTTCAATTACTGCTCGATCAAAACCAACTACCAGCGAAGATTTTGGCAGCCAGCTTCAAGAACACTCAACAAGCGATGGAAGTGATGAAACTGGGCATCGAAGCCATTACATTGCCAACCGATGTGGCGGCACAAATGTTCGCTCACCCAGCAGTAAAACCGGCGGTTGAACAGTTCGATAAAGACTGGAAAGAGACGTTCGGCGATAAACTTTCATTTGAAAGCTAATTAAAAGTAGCAGCTAGACGTCTCAATGAATAATAAAGGTAGTCTTAACTCACCTGTGCGCCGGTGAGTTAAGATTCCCTTTTGTATTTCATATAAAGAGGTGAGGTTTACAGCAGCTCTCTATTAGTCAGTGACCAAAGGTACACGCGCTTGAGTAAACTGATTTTGAGCCTCTTACGAATACCTCGTTTGGAATGTCGAAGTCGGCTTGGCAAAGCAATGGCTTTCATCTCGGCTTTCATTTCTTTTCTATCCACCAACACAGTAGACCTCCGATGCAGTAAGCCAGCAGATCTTTCCAATCAAATGTGGCGCCCCAAATTACAGCCAGAGGCGATGAAGATTCGATACCAAGCCAAGCTGCGACCTGAAGCAGTTGCCCCAACTCGACGGCAAACGCAATCAACACCACCAGTGAAACCAGCCAGTTAACAGGCATGGAGAACAAACTTGCAAGAAAGTAGTAGAGCCAAACCACAACGAGAACATCACCAAATGTCGGACGAATAAAGTTGTCTCGAACATAGAGCGCAATAACGACTAATGCGATAAAACACACCAAGCTTTTCAGTCCATTTTTTGCAGATAATCGCAGGTGGATAGCGGATGTCTCTTCCACCATATCGCTTGGCTGACCAGTGAGAATTGCTCGTTTAAACATCTTCATGATTCGCCTTTGCGCTTTCTTCTGCTTTCTTATTTCGTGCGTACCAGTCGATGTTGCGTGTAATGACCATAGTGAAGCTCAAAATCGCGAAACACAGTAATGTCCCCATGACCAATGCGTAGCTCTCTGCTTGTAGCAAGCCAAATAGCAATCCGTAGAGAATGAGCAAACACGCTCCGAATATCGCGCCGTGTTTGGTGTTGCTCAACATACCGCTCACGTACACACTTAAAAGCCCCGTCGATGCGACTGCTGACACCACATATGCCCAGTTGAAGCCGAGGTGTTCACTCATCGAAATCAGCAACAGATAGAAAAGCGCTAAAGCCAGACCAATAAAGCCGTATTGCACTGGGTGCACCGGACGCGCTTGGAATAGCTCCAGTAAGAAGAAACTCGCAAATACTAATGTAATAACCAACAATGAATAGTTAACGGCTCGGTGAGACTTCAAATAGTGGTCTACGGGATCAATCAAATCTACGCCCATTTGTCGCTGTTCAAGCTCGTGACAAGCGTGATTCGACGACAAACAGCTTTGGAACAGCTGCGCGATATTGGTAGAGAAGTTATTGCTCGCCCACTGTGCTTTAAATCCATCTTCAGATACTTCTGATGACACTGGTAAGTAATCACCGATAAAGCTTGGATGCGCCCAAGTTGAAGAGAGTTCAACCGTTGTTTGACTGCCGATTGGTGTGACTTGAAGCTGACCCATACCTTGCAGTAAGAAGTTAAGATCGAACGTCAGAGGTTGTTCTTCGTTTAGGTCTGCGAGTGTCAGAGCACTGTGGAAGCCTTGTGGTAACTGATCTAACCCCGTTCCCGGTGCGACTTCGATTTCAGAGCTCGCCATGGTCATGTCATCCAAACGAATCAATCCACGGCTGTCTTCAATGCCAACCACTAGGCTCATGTTTTCAATATCAAGCCCCTGCAACGCCGCGAGATCGTCTGCATCAAAAGTGCCTTTCAGTGCTACTTGTGCTTTGTATAAACGCGCGCGGTAAATACCTCGGTATTTTTCAAAACTGTCCAGATTCGCGCTCATATCAAAAGTGCTGGGTAAAAGGAATTTACGACGCTCTTTAATCTGTACTTTGTCATCTCGGTAACTGGTTTCGGTGTAGTTAACCATGATGAATGGACCAATGATGCGCTGCTCGCCGCTGCTACTGCGTGCGATGTCGTTTCTGACTTCATCTTGGCGATATGAGCGTTCTGAGATCAGCCCAGTGACCATTGAAAGCGGGATTTGCAGTAAGACAAACAAAAACAGCACGAATGCGAACTTCGTGCCGAGTTGGTTATTGAGGATCTTTTTCATGTTTCATTCTCCATTTGCTGATGGGAGTAATCTAAATCAGCAATTTGGAGAACGAATGGAGCTAATGTGGAGTTTCTATGGAGTTGGTAAAACCAGCGTCACTTTCACGCCAGAATCGACGTTTTCGACTTGCAACTTACCCTTGTGCAGTTTGATCACTTGCTCAACAAAATTCAGTCCGAGCCCAGTGCTCTTAACACCATTTTCCCGAGCGAGGGAGTAGAAGCGCTCGGTTAAACGAGGCATTGCATAGTCGGGAATGTGAGGACCTGAATTGAAAATCGACAGGCACACTTTCTCTTTCGCGACCTCAGCTTTCCATTCAATGCATCCCTCCGAATCAACAAAATCCAGCGCATTGTCCATCAAGTTAAAAACGGCTTGTTTCAGTAAGAAAGCATCACCAAGCACGGAGAGATGGTCATCAATTTGGATGTTGGCAGTGACCGACTTAGCACTCAAACGCGCATCCGCCGATTCAACCACTTCATTGACCATTTGTTTTAGCGAGATAGCTTCGACTTGTTCTAACTCGGGGCGCTTTTCAAGGCGAGCAAGTTCGAGCAACTTATCAATCAATGACTGCATGCGGTCGCTTTCTCGCTCAATGTTGCCAGCAAAGCGCGCGACCTTTTCTTCAGGCAACGGCATTTGCAATATTTCACTCGCGCCTTTAATCGCTGATAACGGGCTTTTCAGCTCATGAGTCAGCGTCTGTACGTACTCTTCCACATACTGTTTACCATCGAGCTGGTTGCGCATTTTCTCCAATGCGTCGCTTAGCGTGCCGTACTCATAAAAGATACGAAATGTTGGCTTAGAAACCTTTTCGCCCTCACCCATTTTGGTCGCGTAGTCTTCTAGCTTGTTCAGTGCCGAGTGAATTCGCCAAGCAAACAATGCCCCTGCCAAAAGCACTAAACCACTCATCCACACCATCCAAAACAACACATTGCGTTTAGACAGATCGATGAAGGGTTGTACTGAGCGATTGGATTTTGCCACCGTCACGCTGCCAATGATTTCGCCTTTGTGGTAAATGGGCGCAGCAACATGCATAACGGTTGAGAGCGGATCTTTCGGGTCTTCGATGGTACTGCGCGCGCCGTATTGACCACGCAACGTGAGATACACATCGTTCCATTGTGAGTAGTCTTTGCCTACGTCTTGCTGCCAAGAATCCGCAATCACAATACCTTGTTTGTCGGTGATGTAAATTCGATGGTTAATCGCTTTTTTACCAATTTCCCAAATGCGCGCTTGAGGTTCTCGCTGCCCATAAGCCGCTAGCAGTTTGGAGAAGCGACTCTCAGACAACTTGTCGTTCGCGACGTCTTCTTCCGCCAATACCGCGAGTAAGTTCGCCATATCTACCAGCGTCTCTTCAGTGGTTTGACGTACGGTTGGCTTAAGTTCTTGGACGACAGTTTTGCTCACCATGTAAGCCGTCATCCCGACTAAGATGAAGTAGAGAAAAAACAGTCTGAGTCCAAGCGGGATCTTCGGCCAGCGATTCATCATTCACCTTTAATGCAGTAGAAGTAACCAAAGCCACGCTTGGTACAGATACGTTCAGACATCCCAAACGGCTTCAACTTATAGCGAATAGCTTTGATATGAGTATCGATATTGCGCTCGTACGCAGCCTCTGGCGCCATGTCTGCCGCGATCATAAGTTGCTCTCGACTCAATACATTAGAAGAGACGGAGATCAGCTTATCGAGGATCTTAAATTCGACCGCAGTTAACCCAAGCATTTGTCCACGGACACCATAATCAAAGTTCTGCGCAACCAAACCGTGGCTAAATTGAGGTTGTTCTGGAACAGCCACAGGCTCTGGTTTGTGCTCCATCATTGGCGTTTTGGCTTTGATTCTAAGCTTAATGCGCGCCAGCATTTCACGCGGGCTAAATGGCTTAGTCACGTAATCATCCGCGCCAATCTCCAAGCCCACTACACGGTCAATTTCATCGCTTCTTGCGGTGAGAAAGATAATTGGAATATCAGAAAACTCACGGATAGCTTTGCAAAGCTCAAAGCCGTTGCCGTCTGGCAAGCCAACATCCAATACAAGCAAAGCCGCGGTATTGTGCTGCAAAAAAGCGAAACCTTCTCCTGCCGTTGCAAACCACTCTACGTGGTAGCCATCCATCTCCAATACATGAATCAAGTTGTCGGCAATAGCAGATTCATCCTCGATAATGACAACGGTTGATTGGTCACTCAATGTCTAAACCTCATTGACTATATTTATCTTAATGTCGTTGTTGCGTGTCTACTTTGATGCAAAGGCTATCGAATTGATACAACAAAGGCAAAATCCGTGAACAATATTAATCAAACTCGAACTCATTCAGCGAATTGAACTTATCACTGATACTGATGACTCACTACAATTGCGAATACAATGATTTCAACTATTGATATGAACAGTGTTCATTTTACACTCAACCATATCAATTCGATTTTGTTTAAAGGACAGTAACTGATGAAAAGAGCGCTAATCCCCCTAGCAGTACTCACTTTGCTCTCTGGTTGCACCAGCATGTCTCCAGATGAGTGTAAGACAGCAGACTGGTACAGAGTAGGCTACAAAGATGGGCAGGAAGGTAACAATCCGAGCATCATTAACAGCTACGCTGAAGACTGTGGTGAAGCGGGTGTCACTCCAGATCAAGAACAGTGGAAAGAAGGCTTTGATAAAGGCACGATTCTTTACTGCTCACCAGACAATGGCTATACCGTCGGTATTGAAGGGAAAGAATATTATGGTGTGTGTAGCAATAAACAGTTCATTGAAAACTATCAGTTAGGTCATCAAGAGTACCAACGCCAACAGCGCATCCAAGAGATCGATAATGAAATTTCTATCATCGATAATCAACTGGATAACAACCCAGATAAAGACAACGCTAAACGCTTAAAAGAGAAGAGAAAGCGATTGGCTGACGAACGTTCAAACCTCTTGTCGCCAACCATCAATTTCAATTTGAACTTCTAATTTCAACTCACTATCAATCAATGACCCTAGCTCAATTCTAGGGTCATAAACTGGCTATTTGGATCGAGTTCGTAGTCACCAAACGGATCGCAATACACAAAGCCATGCTTTTCATACAACAGGCGCGCAGGTTTAAAAAATTCCATCGAGCCAGTTTCTAAACTTAAGCGCTGCAACCCTTTTTGCTTCGCTTGCTCAATTACATGAATCAATAATTGAGACGCCACACCTTGGTTTCTTGCCGCTGGCGTGGTGCGCATGGATTTAAGCTCAGCATGTTGATCATCCAACTCTTTAATCGCTGCACACCCAAGCAGTTGCTCATCCTTCCATCCGGTCCAAAATGTTACTTCTGGCGCTTTGAGCTTAGCTAAATCTAACGCATGCACACTCTCTGGCGGCGATGTGGCATACATGTCTTGTAGATGTTCTTCTAGTAATGCGATTACGGCTGTTCTTTCTAAATTGTCGACTTCAATTTTCACATATCGTCCTTGAGAGTTCGTGGTTATTCATTCAGTTGCATCAAATTTATTGCAAAATTTTAGTAGGTACAATCTATTGCTTTGTTCTTCTTTACAATTCCTGTCGCATGATGTGCTGAGGTCCAACTGGTCCACCATGATAAAGCTCATTAGTATCTTCAAAACCCGCCTTTAGGTAACACTGATAGGCGGGGACGTTTCGACAATTAACCGTTAGGTAGAGAAATTCAAATGTTGGATAGTGCAACTTAACAAAGTCCCTAAACAAACCAATGGCTTGCTTCGCAATACCTTTGCCTTGATGGCGACGATCCACCAGTAATGAGCGAACACCTAAACTTCTTTGAGGGCAAAAGTCATAATCTTCACTGTACGCAGCATCAAATAAAAAGAACCCGACCACACGATCATCTTCAAGGATCAAATGAGGCAGCTCTGTCGGTTTAAGACTTTCCAATCGCTGACCAATATTCTCAACCGTAAACTGAGCTTGATCTTCCAAGACTTGCAGCTCAATGGTTTGCGCGTGTCGACATGGCGTATACTTTTCAATAGTAATCATGGTCATCCTTGTTGAATTTACGTTCGATTTATACAGGGTATGTCGTAAATGGAAATACCTACGGTCGCAATTCCCACTCGCTGGCAAACGTTTCACACATTATGATCCTCACCAATTGTTAGTGAGGTTGCCATGTTCCGTTTTTTGCTTTGTAGTTTTTCCCTTGTATTACTCTATCCTACCGCGATTGATCTTTACCTTGTAGGTTTGCCTCAAATTGCCGCGGATTTAAACGCCAGTGAATCACAGTTACACATTGCGTTCTCTATCTACCTTGCCGGTATGGCAACGACTATGTTGTTTGCAGGAAAGATCGCCGACTCCATTGGTCGAAAACCTGTTGCTATGGTTGGCGCTGCGATCTTCATTGCAGCATCACTACTTGGTAGCATGGCTGAGCAGTCCGAGGCGTTTTTAATTGCTCGATTTACCCAAGGTATTGGAGCTGGCTCTTGCTATGTGGTTGCTTTTGCCATTCTTCGCGACACGTTGGATGACAAACGTCGCGCGAAGGTACTATCTATGCTCAACGGCATTACCTGCATCATTCCTGTCATCGCCCCCGTTGTTGGCCATCTCATTATGCTCAAATTCCCTTGGCCAAGCCTGTTCACCACAATGGCAGGCATGGGTGTGGTGGTTTGTTTGCTTTCAACCTTGGTGCTCAAAGAATCAAAACCTAACGTAATACCACAACAAAGCGCCGCTTCAGCTTCTAACCAAGAAACCTTCTGTGAGCGCTTTTTTATTAGCCGACTCATCATTACTGCCATTGGCGTGACAACCATTCTTACCTACGTGAATGTCTCTCCAATGCTGGTGATGGGCGAACTTGGTTTTGATCGTGGTGGCTATTCTTCTGTCATGGCAGGCACGGCACTCGTCAGTATGCTCACCTCTTTTTCTGCGCCATTGGCTTTGTCTTATTTTAAACAACGTACACTGATGCTGACGTCGCAAACCGTGCTTGTCAGTGCTGCGATGGTGATTGGTTTTGCGCATCTAGACCAATGGGGAATCCCATTTTACTTATTCGGATTTGGGCTGATTTGCGCTGGCTTCTCGATTGGCTTTGGCGTGGCCATGAGTCAAGCGCTCAGCCCATTCTCTCAACGTGCAGGTGTAGCAAGCTCATTGCTGGGCATCGCTCAAGTGTGTTGCTCTGCGATCTACATCTGGTTCATGGGATTGATTGGCGTTAATGCGCTGAATATGTTGGTGTTTATCTTAGCAATAGGTGGCGTAATCAGCTTGGCTCTAATACTATTTATTCCTAAGCCTGCTCATGAAAGCCACTATGAAGAAATCACTAGTCCGTCTTGATCTCAACTTATTGTTCACTCTGCAATTGCTGCTGCAAGAGCAGAGTGTTTCCAAAGCGTCGAAGAAATTAAACGTTACGCCGTCAACGGTAAGTAAATCGCTCAATAAGCTTCGTGACTGGTTTGATGATCCTCTGTTTGTCAAAACACCGAAAGGATTAGCGCCGACTCCGTTAGCACAAAGCATGGAGCAAGATCTGGCGGAATGGCTACAAATTGGCAGCCAAATTGCGGAAAAACGCAGCGATATAGCACCAAAAGGCGTACGCTTTGATTTGACAATTGAATCCCCGTTAGTGCTGACGATTCTTGATGATCTTCTTATCGCAATCCACCAGCGTTACCCGGATGCTAAAGTCAAAACCAGTAATTGGGATTATGATTCACTCGATGCGATTGTGCGTGGAGAAGCAGACATCGGCTTTACCGGAAGAGAGAGCCATCCCCGCTCGAAAGAGTCACTCGACCTGCTCCCTTACTTCCTCGATTTTGAAGTGCTGTTCTCAGACCTACCTATGGTGTACCTGCACAAAGATCACCCTGCTTTGAAGCAGGAATGGAATCTTGAGACCTTTTTGAGCTATCAACACATCAATATTGTTTGGGAAAAGAGTGAAACATGGGCATTGGATGAAGTATTGAGTGAACTGGGCTTACAGCGCTCAATTGGCTTAACCATGTCGAGCTTTGAGCAGTCTCTATTTATGGCCGCACAGCCACACCACAATATGCTGACCACCGCACCGCAATACTGTGAAAGTTACACCAAGAAGCTACACCCAGATTTGGTGTGTCTACCCATTCCATTGGAACAAACTCAACAAGATAAACTGCTGATCCCGTTCACCATGATTTGGCACAAACGTAATGCGTACAACCCAAAACTGGTGTGGTTACGAAATACCATTAAGTCACTTTATGGTTGTTCCAGTGACATCGATAAATAGCAAAAGGGGCGATATTCTCGCCCCTTTTTCTTCTAATGGTGTGATTAGCTAAAAAACTCAATGATCTGCTCAACAGCTTGATCAACGTATTCGTCTTCGTCATAGAGCCCAATGTGATTCGCACCTTCAATTCTAATCAATTGTTTAGGCTGCGAAGCCGCATCAAACATTTGCTCACTTTCGTATGCGGAATCCGCTTCTGTACCGACAATCATCAGCAGTGGTGTCGGTGTCAGGTTTGCAGCAATATCCAACGCAGAAAAGTTAGCCAACGTCTCATAAGACCAAGGCAAAAACTTGCTTTCGTATAAGCCTTTTGCTCCGCGCTCTGTCATGTAGTACTGGTAGAACTCTCTAAACAGACGTGGCATTTCCTCACTGTCTTCAGTTGGTGCATGAGGCAGAAAATCAATCTGCCCAGTAGCAAGATAACGTTCTCTCGCTTCATTACCTTTAAGCAGTAAATCTAACAAACCCTCTCGACCAATTACGTTGTGATAAAAACCTCGGTGATCAAAGTAAGCACTCACAGTCGCAAGTGATTTTACGCGTCTATCTGTCGCAACGGCGTGAGCTAAATACCCGCCGCCAGAACAAACACCTAACCCATGGATTTGCTCGTTGTTCACATACGTTAAAGAACGTAAATAAGTGACCCCATTGCGGCAATCCTCCGCTTTACTGTATGGGTTCTCATGAAATCTTGGTGCACCTTCACTCGCGCCAAAACTGGCATGGTCAAACGTTAATACCACAAATCCCTTGGCAGCAATTTTCTCGGCGTAGATTCTTACCGTCTGCTCTTTCACACCCGCCTGTGGCGCTGCAATCAAAACCGCGGGTAAAGGATTCTCCACTACGGATGGACGATGAATTTCCGCTGCAAGTCGGTTGCCATTGCTGAAAAATGAAGCCTCATATCTTGTTACTGTCACTCGATTCACTCTCTATGGTTAACGGTTTTTTAGACGATAGAGATGAGCATTCACAAACATTTGTACTCTGCTCCTCTCTTTTAAACCAGTATAAGGAGCGCTATTATTCAGATATATATAGGCATTATGAAAACACTGTTAGGTTTACATGAACAATCTATCTTGGCGAGGTATTCGAGCGTTTATTTATGTGGCGGAATGTGGAAGCTTTACCTCCGCAGCCGAAGCGATGGGCGCATCAAAGGCAAACGTGAGTCAGCTCGTGAGTGAATTAGAGTCCTCGCTAGGTGTTCAATTGCTTTATAGAACCACACGTCAGCTTCGCCTTACTGAAATTGGCGATGGCTACTTTCGCAAGTGCAAAGAAGCAATGCTACAACTGGATGCCGCCGCAGAGTGGGCACAGCAAACCACCAGCGAAATTAAGGGTCGGATCCACATGAATTCTGTCGGAGGACCGATTGGCGAAGAGCTCATTGCACCATTGGTGATGAGTTTTCAATCCGCCTACCCGAACGTAGAAGTAGAGCTCGATTTCTCAAAACATCGCGTTGATCTTATTGAAGATAGCTACGACTTAGTCCTCCGTGTCGGCGAAATGCCAGACTCCACTCTCATCGCGCGCCGACTCACCACACTTCGCACGCACTATGTCGCAAGTCCAGATTTTCTGGAACGACACCCGAACATCCTCGTCCCAGAAGATCTTAAAGCCTTGCCTTTGATTCATGGCAGTGTTGATCATTGGATTATGAAAAATCACAAAGAGCAGCGCATTATCAATGTAGGGCAAGGTATTAAAGCGGCTACTGGCAGGACCATGCGGCACGCGGCGGTTTCTGGACTAGGGGTAACGCGACTAACCGATGTGTACTGCCATGCTGATTTGGCATCAGGGAGACTTATCGAAGTACTCCCGGAATGGTCAGAAAAAACCTTACTTTCGCTCGTCTGTCCGCCAGTCAAATATCAACTACCAAGAGTCAAAATGCTTATGGACTGGATAAGCGACCGATTCGAAGAACACTATAAACAGTTCAGAATTGAGGGCGAACATTCAAGCTAAGCTCGGTTTCAATCACTCGTGCGAACGCATTTTTTCTCAGCAAGTGCCATAGCGATATTGGCTTTGCTGTACGCACTCTCGTTGATGAAATGCGGATAGATATCCTGTTTGCCTTCCCAGAAAATATCGTAACCAAAGAAGGTCGCGAGTAGTGGTTCGCCCGGTTTGACTACCTCGAAATCTCGTCCACAGATCATAGGATGTACTGTCGCGACACGCATACCATCGTGGTCGACAGGGATCATGACTTCTTCGGTGTAAAAATACGCGTCGTAGTCGTTCAACTCACCAACACGATCAAGGTTATGCTGTTCAAGGTAATCCAATACCATGGTCAGCATCTTTTTCATCAGCTCTAGAGTCTCGTACTTTAGCGAGCCATGTGATTGAGCTCCAACTTCGATCATCACGCCATGCTGCCCGGTGGTGCACAAATAAGGTTGGTCATCCCACGCTTTTCTGTCTTCAAACAAGATGTTGGCTTCAGGCATGCGTTGCTTCACATACGCCCCCATCTTGCGATAGAACACGTCATTAGAAACCAAAATCAAGGTCGCCCCCATGTTACTGGTGGTGTTGTGTAGATCGATGATCAATTGATTCTCTTGGCGAGCGTGTACTTGCGTGAATTGCTGCGCGATTTCAGTTTCTTGCTGAGTCGCAGGCGATGATCGATTCGCCAAGGCAAATTCACGGTTGAGATCGGTCTCCACATAACGAACGTTTTGCTTTACCGCTTCAGGGTTGCCAAGCACACACTGAGTATTGAACGTCGAACGGTCGGCCACATAGAGGCGATCTTTGATGAGCTTTTGAAGATAAATGCCAGAAAGCTCGTTACCATGCGTACCTGCCACGAGCAGAACACGATTAAGTTTGTCCATAAAAGTGATATTCCAAATATTGAGTAAAAGTGAGTTTTAATTGAGATTGAGCAGCGCCCTCTTAGCGAAACGCCATCGCTCCTTTTCCCACACCTTCATAGGCGATAATTTGCAGTGACTGCCCCTCATTTAATGAAGGAGCAATTTCATTAGCGATAAATACGGCAAGAAGTTCCACCGTTGTATCCGTGTTCAGCACTTCGGTTTCACTGTGTGCAATCGCTAACTGGAAGTCCCCTTGAGACGTGGTGTAACAAAAGCCAAAGTGGGTATCGCTACTGCTGCCATTAGCGTGTTCACTCAACTCTAAATGCTCAACTTCAACTAAGTCTTCGATGGAGGCGAGATAGATATCTTGCCAACGCTGTGCAAAAGCGTGCTCGCGTTCGATATCACGCTGCCCATCAACCAGAATTTGGATCGGTGAACGATGTCCGTGTGCGATACGCTGACAATTACCATCGTGTTTTTTTAAACCGTGGGTGTAGTGATAGTAAGCGCCATCGAGTTTTTCATGACGTAAGGTCACATCAATCGATGCCACATTACTCGGTAGATGACCTTGTAGAACATGGTGAATGTGTTTCGTCACGCTCTCTATTGAGATTTCTTTAGCATCAACAAAGCAAAAGGCTTCATCCGGACAATGTAGATGAATGCCCTTTTCACCACGCATAAGGTCGACTTGGGAATAGCCTGATTGAATACTTGTGGTTTCCACCGCGTCATTATCTACGGGAACAAGCAAACGGTGATCAACATATTGATCGACCAATTGTTTGATTTGCTTCTTCACTTTCGAGAAATCCAGCACCATGCTCATCTCATTGAGATCGCCATGCATTACGACATCCAGAATCCAGCTCTCGCCGACCATGCCTCGTTTTTCACACAAGTACGATGCATCAATAACCGTGAGATCATTAACAAATAGATTCAACCCGAATTCCTCATTCTGTATTTATTACCGAACCAAATTGTTATGTTATAACAATTACTATTTTCACTCAATTTGGCAAGACTTCGATATCTCAATGCACCATGAGTGTGCGTTTTCAGCTATAACTAATCACTTTATCAACTAATTAGCTTCTTATGTTTGGCGCTACACTGCGTATCTTGCTTAGGATTGAGGATAAGGAATGTCGACATTTTTACTGACCGCGATTGCTATGTTGGCGTTTGCTGCCAATTCACTGCTGTGTCGCTTAGCATTAGCAGCAGGTCTCATAGACGCGGGCAGCTTCACCCTTATCCGTTTACTCTCTGGTGCAGTCACCTTAGTTGCCATCCTACTTCTGAGAGGAAACTTTCGCAGCCAGCTACCGACAACCAAATTCAGTCTGTTTGCAGGAGTAGCCTTATTTGGATATGCCGCCCTGTTTTCTTTCGCCTATATAAAACTAGCAGCTGGAACCGGAGCCTTGTTACTTTTTGGTGCTGTACAGCTGACCTTACTCGCCCTTTATTGGTGGCAAGGGCAGCGCTTTAAATCGCTCGAAGTGTTAGGCATTGCGGTGTCGTTAGCGGGGTTTGCTTGGCTCATGCTGCCATCGGCAACTCGACCAGATGTCTGGTCTGCTGTATTGATGGTACTTTCCGGTGTTTGCTGGGCAGGCTTCACCGCTCTAGGTAAACACGCCCCAACTCCGAGCAGTGGGATTACTTGGGGGTTCATTACCGCTTCCATCTTAGGACTCTTACTTTCCCCACTGTTATTAGATTCAATTCAAGTAACCTTAAAAGGTACATTATTAGCCATTGCATCGGGTGCTATCGCCTCAGGTTTTGGTTATGTACTTTGGTATCAGGTAATGCAAAAGTTATCTCTGTTACAAGCAGCGGTTAGCCAGCTTTCTGTTCCTGCCATCGCTCTGATTTTAGGTAGCATATTGTTAGGTGAAGCCCTGACCCTACATTCGTTAATAACCAGTGCTATCATTCTTGGCGGCATTGCATTGGTCTTTTTATCTCGCTCCCAAAAATCCAAAACCACATCTACAAGCCAGTAAAAAACAAAAACTTCCCTCTCAACTTATTCCTCATCATCTATGCTTTTTGTTAGGCACTTGTTTTCACAATAATTTGGAAGTGAGCAAGACCTAACATGCTGGCGATGAGCCTTGAATAGAAATTTGGTTTGATAATTCCTGCAAAACTGTATCAGTAATGAGACTTTCTAGTTAAACGTTTTCTTGGTCGTTTTTCCTCCCACACTATGAGCAACGGGGCTCGAAGAACGATTTAGGCTTTTCAGTCCGATTGGGTTTTGACAAAGGATTTACAAACCTCTTCATTTCAATCGCTATATTCCGCGTCCGCAATTTTTTCAGAACGAAATTCTGATTATTGATTGAATAAATTCATCCACTTACAAGCATAAGCCTGAGCTAACGTTGACACTATGAACGAGAAAATCAAATTCGCCACAAAAGTAGCGCTTAGTCTAACTCTGGCTTATCTGATCCCGTTTGCAATGGGTTGGCCGCAAGCATCTACCGCGGCTACGACAGTCATGTTAATCGCTTCTACCGGTAGTCGACGTGAGTCTCTCGCCAAAGGCACATTGCGTGTGCTGGGTACTTTGGTAGGTGCGGTAATCGGTTTGTTGCTCGTCGGTATGTTTGCCCAAGATCGCTTGCTGTATATGCTCAGCGTTTCTGTCGTTGTTTCCTTTATTTTCTATTTCCGCAACGCGTACCAAAAAGACCCAACCTTACTTGCCTTAACTGGCGTAATGGTCTTAATGATGTCGAATGGTGGAGATGCAGAAGGCGCATTCATGTATGGCGTTGATCGCGCGTACATGACGATCTTTGGTGTAGTGCTTTACACCTTGGTGGGCACATTCCTATGGCCGACCAAGACAGAGCAAAATCTGCGTCAGCTCATTGAGCAACTAAATCAAGCTCAACAAGCGTTGTTTAATGCCATTTTGCAAAACTTCGAACAAAAAACAGCGCTACAACAGGATGTGGTCACCAATGTGGAAGCGACTGAAAACGATGAAGCACCGTCACCAACCATCGATGAGTTGTTAGAAAAAGTATTCGCCGCACAAAACGCGCTAGAACAACGCTTTGCAACCGTCAGTGTCGAGTGCAGTGATGTCTCGGCCTATATGAAAGAGTGGCAACTCGCGGTCCACTTCAATAAGCAAATCACTCAAGAGCTTAGCGTGGCTGCACATAGTCACTTTAGCCACCAGCAAGACCGAAGCTGTATCAACAACTTTGATCAAGCGACTCAAGAAATCCAACAACTGTTCAAGATCAGTCAAGAGATGTGGGCCAACGAGGGAGCGGCTTACCGAGCTCAAGAATTAAACATCGAATACAACCAAGCTGCGCTGGCAGACGCGTCTCACCTTGTGAAAGGCTCAGCACTCACACTTGGTCACTTACTTAAACTCATGCACCAAAGCTTGTCTCGCTTAGCTGAGAGCATTAGCTGTATTGATTCTGTGACCAACAATGTGTCGTTTAAGCAAGAATTGCCGAAGCAGAAGAGTAAGTTCCTTTGGTGGGATGCTGAGAACTTCAAAACCGCAGTGAAAACCTTCACCACCTACTGGGTGGCAGGGTTAATTTGGATTTATTTCAACCCGCCAGGTGGCTACTCGTTTGTTACCTTCTCAACCATCTTTATGTCACTGCTGTCGTTTGTACCTGTTCACCCATTCATGTTGCTGATTTTGTTTACGTTTGGCTTCCTATTTGCAGTGCCTTCGTACGTCTTTATTTTGCCGGGTTTAGAGCTAGGTGCCGAACTGGGCTTGTTCATCTTTATCTATACCTTTATCGGTTTCTATCTATTCAAAGGACCGGTGACCATCTTCTATATGATTGGCTTGTTCGTGCTCGGTCTCGACAACAATATGACCTATCACTTTGGCATCCTAATGACGATCATGACCTTGTTCTACATGGTGGTGTTCATGATCATTTTCGCTCATTACTTCCCTTTCAGTTCACGTCCAGAGCATTTGTTCTTAACGCTGAAAGAGCGGTATTTCAGGCATGTTGGTGACCTATTTGCTAGCTATCACCAACAATCTGAGTCCTCTTTTAAAAAGCTGAAACGTTCTTTGCATTTGGTGACACTAAACGTCTCTTCCAAAAAACTGATGGTTTGGGGCTCAAAGATCAACCACAAGTTATTTGATAAAACGCCGCCAGAGACCATCGGCGCATTCAGCAAGTCATGCAATGCCCTAAGTAACCACGTCAACATTTTGATTGCTGCCGAACAAAAGCTGTTAAGTAACCGACTTATCAAACAGTTACGCGGCAAGCATACCGATTCCATATTACCTCTGATGGCTGGCGCACTAGCAAGCCATCAGACGACCGACGAGCTCAATTCTGTGTTCGAACAATACAGCCAAGATTACCAATCCTTTGAAAATAAACTGGAAGAATTCTTTAGTGAGTTGGATTTATCTGACTACGCTTATTCAGAGATAGCCGGTTTTTATATCTTGCTGAATTTAAAACGGAACGTGTTCGAAGCAATAAACCAATGCAAGCAAACCTACGAGGATATCGATTGGGTGAACTTACGTCAGAAGCGGTTTTAAAGGTGAGGATATGATGCTTCTAAAACTAACTAAACCTAGCCTCGCCATACTCTCTGTACTCGGATTGAGTGCGTGTACGACTTTGGGTCCGGATTACGTCCATCCAGAGCAAACCGCCTTGCCAAGTGATTGGTCATTAGAAAAAGCGGCGCAAGACACACAGCAATCCGAGCAAAAACTGCAGCAGTGGTGGCAGCAGTTCAACGATCCAACACTGAACCAACTGGTTGAGATGGCGAGCCAACAAAACCTCGATCTTGAGGCGGCGGGTTTGCGCATAGTCCAAGCACGTTCGCTATTGGGCATCTCCACAGGATTGCAATACCCACAAGTGCAAACTGTCTCCGGTAACTTAGCCAGAGCTTATGTGAACGACCAAGGTGTAAATAACGCCGCGCTGTCATTTGATGCAGGGTGGGAAATGGACATCTGGGGCAAATACGCGCGTGGCATTGAATCTGCTGAAGCTGGCTACTATGCGTCGATTGCGTCTTACCACGACATCATGGTGACCATCACTGCGGAAGTGGCACGCAATTACATCAACTACCGCACGTTCCAAGAGCGTATTTTACTCTCTCGTCGAAACATCGAGATCCAAGAGCGCGTAGTGAATATTACTCAGGTGCAATTTGATTCGGGTAACGTAACCGAGCTCGACGTTCAGCAAGCGAAAAACCAGCTCTTCAATACTAAAGCGGCGCAACCTTCGCTTGAAATTGCAATGAAGCAGTCGCGCACTGCATTAGCATTGCTGTTGGGTGTGCTGCCAGAAGACGTTGAAAAGCTGTTGCAATCTGATGGCTTTGCTCAGCGGATGGCGGATTACGAAAACCAGTTTAAATCCTCAGGCAGAAAACCCGCACTATCAGGCAGCGACGAACGTTCCATCGTACCTCGCCCACCTCTACTGGATAACAAAGTGGATGCAAATTTGGTGATGCGCCGACCTGATCTTCAAGTATCAGAAATGCAAGCTCGTGCTCAGAGTGCTCAGATTGGCGTTGCCGAAACAGCCTTGTACCCAAGCTTCTCTCTGTTCGGCTCTATAGGTATCGATAGCACGGTTCCAGATGGCAGCAGCTTCAGTTTCAGTGACTCGTTAACCATGGTGGTAGGTCCAACGTTCAGTTGGAATATCTTCCAATACGGACGAGTGAAAAACAACATTCGATTTGAAGATGCGAAGTTTCAAGAAACGCTGACCAACTACAACAAGAAGGTGCTGCAAGCGGTTAATGAAGTGACTAACGCACTGGAAGCTTATGACTTGTATTTGGAGCAAAAATCGCTGCGTCTGCAATCGGTCAATTCGTCGATTCGCGCGTTCAATATATCGATGACGCAGTACGAAAACGGTCAGATTTCCTTTGAGCGTCTTCTGAATTCAGTAGAGAAAATGACTCGCGCAGAAGACAGCTACGCCACCATCAAAGGTAACGTCGCAAACCAAGTTGTGGCACTTTACAAAGCGCTCGGCGGTGGATGGGAGGCTCAAACAGGTAAACCATTTTTATCTGAAACCGTCGCCAAACAGATGCAAGACCGCAGCGATTGGGATGGTTTGCTGGATGAAGAAGAACGTGTTCTGCCACCAATTCGCATCGAGCCATCTTCAGACAAAGCGCAAGCAGACAGTGCCGAGCAACTAAGTACCCAGAAAAATAGTTCCGAGCAAGATGGGGAGGTGCAGTAATGCCACACGAACTCTCTTGGGGGGACGTTTACTTTTCTCCCTTGTTACTGGTGCTGATTCTTGCCGTCACTGCCACATGGATAACGGTGATCATCTTGAACAAGACACGCTTGTCACGCTTCATTGCATTTCCGTCTCTGACATTCATTGCCATCATGGTGTTTTACGTGGTGGCCATCGACAGTTTTTATATACAGTTTTAGGTGCCCAACAAGATGAAAAAACTACTCGTTATTGCACTCAATCTTGTCATTCTTGGTGGCGCGGCGTGGTTCGGCTATCAGAAGTTCGAAGAGTATTTTAATAACCCATGGACCCGCGATGGTCAGGTACGTGCGAACGTTATCAAGGTTGCACCTCGTGTATCTGGTCCTATCGTTCATGTTGCCGTGATGGACAACCAAGAAGTGAAGAAAGGCGATCTGCTGTTTGAGATCGATCCAACCACTTACGACGTTGCCCTATCACAAGCAGAAGTGGCGTTAGAGAAAGCCATCGTCAGTTCACGCGGTAAAAAGATCGAATACGATCGTTTAAAAGACATCCGAGCCAAAGACCGAGGCGCAGTTTCTCACAAAGATCTCATTCGTCGTGAAATCACCTACGAAGAATCGTTACTGCAAATCAAATCAGCAGAAGAACAGCTTAAGTCTGCGCGCCTGAACCTTGGTTACACCAAAGTGTACGCATCGGTTGATGGCTTTGTATCAAACCTAGATATCCGTGACGGTACACAGGCGGTTGCAAACCAACCGTTAGTGGCACTTATCGACAAAAACAGCTTCTGGGTCTTTGGCTTCTTCCGCGAAAACCAATTGGCTCAAATTGCCCCGGGCAATGAAGCTCGTGTCACCTTGATGTCTCACCCAGACACACCTATCGACGCTACGGTGGACTCCATCGGTTGGGGTATCGCCCCTAAAGACGGCACCGTTGGCTACAACCTTCTCCCTAATGTGAACCCTGTATTCCAGTGGATTCGCTTAGCCCAACGCATTCCCGTTCGCGTGTCATTGCATGAATTACCAGAAGGCGTCGACCTACGCTTTGGTCTTTCTGCTTCCATCATGGTGATGAAGGACTCATCACAAGAGCAAGAATAGGAGTTAAACAGACATAACCATGGCTATCGGAAAAAAACTCAAAAACATCAATGAAGAAAACAACTTCTTCTATCTGACCCTAGCGTTAATCGGGCTCTTAATTGGCGGTGCGTTTGTACAGGTTGTAGGAGAAGGAGCGATGGAACACCTGTTACAAGGGTTCACCATCATCACTTTTATCGTCTGTATGGCGAGCTTACGCTTTGACAAAAACTGGTCACGTTTTCTTTATACCTTGCTCGGTACTTGGGTATTGGTGATTGGTATTAAAGCCGCTCTCGGTATCAAAGAAATGGACGTGGTGATGCTCGCCCTCACCTTCGCCTTCTTCTTTGGGACATTCAAATCCATCGCAAGACAGATTCTGTTCACTGGGCATGTGAACACCAACAAAGTCATTGGTTCGGTTGCCCTATTTTTGCTGCTGGGACTGATGTGGGCAATTGCCTATCTCATCCTTCTTGAGTTCTCTCCAAACTCATTCACCGGGATGGAAGCCATCTCTTGGGGTCAGAACTTCTCTAATGCAGCGTATTTCAGTTTCGTCACCTTAACCACGTTAGGTTACGGCGACATCAGCCCTCTAACACCATTGGCACAAGTCGTTGTGTATTTAGAGGCCATTGTAGGCGTGTTTTATATGGCGATTGTTGTTTCAAGTCTCGTCAGTTCCAACATTGAACATCAGGTAAACAAAAATGGATAAACAATCGGAAAAAACAGAGAGTAAGATTTTCATCAGTAATATGGTGGAATCTGCGATACGTATCGGCTTGATCTTAGTCTTGCTGATGTTTACGTATGACATTATCAAACCTTTCATTCTTCCTGTGATTTGGGGTGCGATCATCGCGGTTGCATTGATGCCAATCTGTAAAAAACTAGAAAGAGTGTACGGTGGTAAACGAGGTCTCGCGGCAACGACAATTGCGTTGTTGGGTATCGCCCTACTGGTCACGCCTCTAGTGATGGTATCAGGCTCCATTGTTGATGGCGCAACGCACGCACTAGAAGTATTGCAAAATGGCGACATCAAAATCCCTGGTCCAAAACCTTCTGTTGCTGATTGGCCACTTGTCGGTGACAAGCTTTACGAAGTATGGACGCTGTTCGCGACAAACTTAGAGAAAGCAATTCAAACCTTTATGCCACAAATCAAGTCAGGCTTAACGTCTCTACTTGGCATGGTAGGCGGTGCTTTGGGTAGTCTGCTTCTTTCTATCCTATCGCTTGCGATTGCTGCTGGCTTTATGACTTACTCAGAGTCCTTGGCATCAGGTCTTAGCACCATTGCCGTTCGCACCGCTGGCGACAACGCCAAGAGCTGGACAACACTTATCGCCGCAACCATTAAGAGTGTGTTGCTTGGCGTGGTTGGTGTCGCTGCGATTCAAGCGCTATTGATTGGTGCAGGTTTCTTCATCTTCGGCGTACCTGCGGCAGGTCTACTCACACTTATTCTGATGATCCTGTGTATAGCACAGCTTCCAGCACTGCTTGCCGTACTGCCTGTAATTGGCTACATGTACATGACCCAAGACACCAGCACTGCGACTATGTTCACTGTGTGGGTTGTGGTTGCGGCATTGTCAGAGAACCTGTTCAAACCGATGCTAATGGGACGCGGTGTTGATGTACCGATGCCTGTGATTCTTCTTGGTGCCATTGGCGGCATGCTCTTCTACGGCATCGTTGGTCTGTTCTTAGGTGCCGTTATCCTAGCGATTTGGTATGAGCTATTCGTATGGTGGTTGAGCATAGAGAAAGCACAACAGCAAGAAGAAGCGGTCATCGAAGAGAAAGAAGCGTCGCAAGCGGAATCTGGTCACGGCGCTGGTATCTAACCTTGCAAGCATTTGAAACAAACCGCTGTCTTTGCAGCGGTTTGAGCTATTTAGCTCACAGTTTCATCGCTTGGAATCAGATTAAAATGACGTTCTTGTTAAATTTTCAATCTTCTAACATTCGAGAGTTGCAATCAGACAATGAACAATGCAATCTCGATGACCACTAATGACAGTGCTTAGGATAAAAACAATGAAATTGATCAAGCCTTTAACTTGCGCGCTTGCTTTGGCAATGAGTGGCATGGCATTCGCGGATGTGACGGTAACCGTTCCTGACGACGTTTCAATCTATGCGGCTAACGGTGAAAAAGTAAAACTATCTGGTGGCTTTTTTGCTTCTGAAAGATCATTCACTCTGCCTGACGGTGTAAACCAAGTTGTTTTCCGCTACGCACCTTACTTCAGCCAAGGCAATGATCGCCTAAGTGTTGAGAGTGACGTTATCGTAGCTCGTTTCGACGCAACCGATGCTGAGCTAGCGTTCCAGCTTCCTGAATACCGTGATCTTCGCCAAGCAGAAGAAAGAATCAAAGACCTAGATTGGAAACTGGTTGATGCTTCAGGCAATGCAATTGCGGTAGAGCAAGACAAGCTAATCAAACCAGGTATGCAAATTGGTCGTGACTACGTTCGCGAAGTGGAAGACTACAATAAAGCAGGCGGTGTAGCGGCAATCGGCGTTGCAACTGCAGCGGTCGTTCAGCCTGTAACGCTTCCAGCAGCAATTCCATCAGACATGAAGCAAACTAAGCCTGCGACAATGAAAGCAGATTCAACGGCTGAAGAAATGCTGCACTTCTGGTACCAAAAAGCAGACGCTGAGACACAAGCGCGCTTTAAAGACTACATCAACAAGCAATAGCTCGTTGTCTGGTAGACGAAATATTCAATACAAAAAGCCACACTCCTGTGTGGCTTTTTTAATTCAGAATTTGTACGCCATGGTCAGCATTGGACCATAGAATCGGTAGGTAACATCGAGCGCAGAATTGTCGCTTTCGTAATCAACCCCTACTTCGTAATAGTTAAATGAACCCGTCATGCTGAATTGGTCGGTAAAGAAGTACTTAGCGCCAATGTCCACTTCAAACAAATAGCCTTCTATATCATCCACAGCTAAATAGAACACCTGTGCGTGGCTTTTTAAAATCCAGTCTTGCGTCAGTGAATACTCTGCTCGAATCCCCAAATCAGGCAAAGGGGCAGTAACATCATTTAAAACCGCATCATCAACAAACATTACTGGAATTTCATCCACCCCACTCACTTTTGCGCCAAGCTTGCCATCTAAACCTAATGACAGCCACATCACGTGCAGCCCCGCCAATACATCCACCGCCCATTTATCACTGGTGTAAAACTGATAACCGTAACCTAGGCGTGCAATATCAATGTTCAGTTCTGTGGTCAGTTTAGAGCCAGCTTGAACCGCATAAGTGGTGCCATCAACGGTAATTTCAAAAGGTTTGGTTACCGCTGTGCGGGTTGCCTCACGGTGCAAACTACGCCAATCAAGATACACGCTATGTTTTTTATTGAAGTAATACTCGACCTCAACATAAGGCAGCACGGTAAACTCTTTTAAATCGAGATCAGATTCGAAATCAATGGTACGTATTTGGTCGAGGTAAGGGTCGTAGGCGTTAAGTTTGGTGTCAGTGCGAGAGAAAAATCCCCCCGCTTCAATCTCCCACTCTCCAGCAACAACGCCGGAAGAAATGAGAGTAGCGAGGCACACTGTCCAACCAGCTTTGTTCATCATCCTTGAGTCCTAAGCGATTGAATTTATGTTTGAAGTAAGTGTAGTCGTAGGAAGAAAGATATGGAAAGACGATTCGATCGCAACTCTGCATGAAACTGATCATTCAACGTCAAATCAGCAGTTGAGTTAGCAATTCACCACTTTGGTACCTGAAAGCAAATCGTGCAACAAACGACGCTCAGGGTGAAATAAAAATAGAGCAAGGTTGACCAATGGTGTAAACGGGATAAGCATTTCAATCAAATAGCTCATACACAATCGTAAAGACGTGGTCACTTTCGTCGTGTCGTGACCGTTCTTCATCACCACTTTGATCCTAACCAAACGCATCCCAACAGTTTGTCCCTCACGGAGAAAATTCCAATTCGCCATCATCAACATAGGAATGGTTAGCACGTAGCTTGCTTTTGTGTCCTTAACTAATTGAAGGTTTTCACTCAAAGAAAGTTCGAAGCCATTTACAACAGAATTGATGGTCAAAGCGATTGTAAGCACTAAACCAGTCACGATCATCAGATCGATGAAACCACCAATAAATCTTCGCCTTCTATCGGCAATTGAGCACCACATACTTCCCCCTGAAATGCAAGCTGATGCATTCTAGGGATGGGTTGTAAGGCGCTCAATTGTGAGAAGCCATATTTGTGACCCTCTCTCAGAACTGAGATGGCCAAATATCAATCAAACCTTACCAATATCTCTCGTAAATGATATTACCACCCGTTCGGGCACGATACTTCTCTAAGCCTAAACCTTGCAGTACTGGAGAGGTATCTTTAATCATCTCTGGGTTACCACACATCATCACAAAACTGCTTTGTTTAGAAAACGGCAAGTCAGCACGATTAACAAGCTCTCCCGACGCAATCAACTCTGGAATGCGGCCTTGAAGCTTACCCGGAATACTCTCACGGCTGACAATCGGCACATAACGCAGACGACCTTCATATCGCTGTTGGAGCTGCTCAATCAGGTATTTGTAAACTAAATCTCTTTCGTAACGCACACCATGCACCAGCACAATGTGGTCGCTGTGTGGAAGTAGATTGATGTCGTCTAACAAAGAGAGAAATGGACCAATGCCTGTCCCCGTTGAAAGCAGCCATAGATCGTTTGCGTGTTTGGGAATGGTATCGTGGATAAGATCGCCATGAGCCGTTTCACCAACATAAATGCTATCGCCAGTTTGAAGCTGTTGCAGCCTTGGCGTCAGTTGCCCTTCAGGGTTCGCGACGACTAAGAATTCGAGCCACTCGAACTGTTCACTGGGCGCATTCACCACCGAGTATGCACGGCTAATGGGATTGCCCTGTTCGTCGAGCAAGGCGAGTTTGGTAAATTGTCCGGCTTTGAAGGAGAGAGGCGCACCGGAAACTCGTAAACTGAACAGCTCACCTGTCCAGTCGATTCGTTTTTCTACTTTGGCAAGATTGAAACCTTTCAGTTCTGTCATTGGACATCTCCTTTTGGTTACGCTTACTTAAACCTACGCCTCACAACTGACTATGTAAAGTTTTTAGTTTACAAAAATAAGCATCTAATTCATTTCACATTTTACATACAATTTTATTACATCTTAATCAGTTCCATCTAGAATAAATACTCAAAGTGATAAGTCGCTTAGCAAATTGCGGCAACGTCGATGAAAAAGGAACATGAGTAATGGATACGTTATTAAAAGAATTCCCAGTGATTACGGAAATCAAAGTCGCCTGGGGAGAGATGGATGCCCTGCAACACGTCAATAATGCGGTGTATTTTCGTTACTTCGAAACTGCGCGTTTGGACTACTTCAACAAGATTAATCTGTTGGTAGATTTGCAGACGTCTAACATCGGTCCGGTTCTAAGTGAAACCCAATGTCGCTATAAGCTACCCGTTACGTTTCCAGATACGCTTTTGATTGGCTCACGCGTAATCGACATGCAAGAAGATCGCATCACGATGGAATACCAAGTGCTGAGTAAGAAGTGGGGCAAGATTGCGACCATCGCGACCGCTACTGGTGTGATGTTTGATTTTAAGAACAACGTGAAAGCTGCAATTCCAGACCACGTCCGCCAGTCGATTTTAGACTTGGAAGGCACCGTGGGCAGTACGCATCATTTGGAGTGAGAAAAGAGGCAAGAAGCGAGAGATTAGAATCGACATTCCCGACTGTGCTCCTTCGTCGCTATCGGGAATGACGCAGAGGAACTCTTCCAGCCTATGCGATGAGAAAAGCTGTGTCCTTCCAGCCTACACGGTAAAAAGTTGTGTCATTCTAGCGAGCCAAGGCGAGACTAAGAATCTACTTACCGCTTGCTGAAGACCATAAAGCAATGAATAAACTCAATATAATCTGAGAGTAGATTCTGAATCACGCTCGTTCCTCGCTGTTCAGAATGACGGTTCTCACTTGGGTGTTCTACCCTACAATACGAGCTCAGACGTCACTCCGGACGGGACTAAGCTAGCCATCTGTCAACATCACAACAGAGCTCCCCGACTGCGATCCTTCGTCGCTATCGGGAATGACGCGGAGGAACTCTTCCAGACTATGCGATGAGAAAAGTTGTGTCATTCTAGCGAGCCAAGGCGAGACTAAGAATCTACTTACCGCTTGCTGTAGACCATAAAGCAATGAATAAACTCAATATATTCTGAGAGTAGATTCTGAATCACGCTCGTCCCTCGCTGTTCAGAATGACGGTTCTCACTTGGGTGCTCTGCCCTACAATACGAGCTCCGGCGTCATTCCGGACGGGATTAAGCGAGCCATCTGGAATCTCGCTTTAAACATCACAACAGAGATCCCCGACTGCGCTCCTTCGTCGCTATCGGGAATGACGCAGAGGAACTCTTCCAGCCTACACGGTAAAAAGTTGTGTCATTCTAGCGAGCCAAGGCGAGACTAAGAATCTACTTACCGCTTGCTGCAGACCATAACGCAATGAATAAACTCAATATATTCTGAGAGTAGATTCTGAATCACGCTCGTTTCTCGCTGTTCAGAATGACGGTTCTCACTTGGGTGTTCTACCCTACAATACGAGCTCAGACGTCACTCCGGACGGGACTAAGCGAGCCATCTGGAATCTCGCTTTAAACATCACAACAGAGCTCCCCGACTGCGCTCCTTCGTCGCTGTCGGGAATGACGCAGAGGAGCTCTTCCAACCTATGCGATAAGAAAAGTTGTGTCCTTCCAGCCTACACGGTAAAAAGTTGCGTCATTCTAGCGAGCCAAGGCGAGACTAAGAATCTACTTACCGCTTGCTGTAGACCATAAAGCAATGAATAAACTCAATATATTCTGAGAGTAGATTCTGAATCACGCGCGTTCCTCGCTGTTCAGAATGACGGTTCTCACTTGGGTGCTCTGCCCTACAATACGAGCTCCGGCGTCATTCCGGACGGGATTAAGCGAGCCATCTGGAATCTCGCTTTAAACATCACAACAGAGATCCCCGACTGCGCTCCTTCGTCGCTATCGGGAATGACGCAGAGGAACTCTTCCAGCCGATGCGATGAGAAAAGTTGTGTCATTCTAGCGAGCCAAGGCGAGACTAAGAATCTACTTACCGTTTGCTGCAAACCATAAAGCAATGAATAAACTCAATATATTCTGAGAGTAGATTCTGAATCACGCTCGTTCCTCGCTGTTCAGAATGGCGGTTCTCGCTTGGGTGTTCACCCTACAATACAAACTCAGACGTCATTCCGGACGAGCCTAAGCGAGCCATCCGGAATCTCTCATTTAAACGTGTACCAAATCCAATTAGCAGAACGTCTCGATGTACAGCGCTTCTACTTTATCTCTTGCCCACTGCGTTTTACGCAGGAACTTCAGCGACGATTTGATTGAAGGATCTTTCTTAAAACAGTTCACACGAACGCGCTCATGCATTCCGTTCCACCCAAAGTGCTCAACTAAACGGGTAAGGATTTTCTCTAAACTCAACCCGTGAAGTGGGTTATTCGGCTGCTGTTGGCTCATGCTATTGATCCGGTAAAGTGAAGTTGCGCGCTAATCTAACTCAAACTCGCCGTGCAACCTAATGTTTTAACCTTGAATTGCCCTGCGACTCTCCCCTATAGTAGCCCAAACTTCTTAAAATCCCTTTTCATTATGAAAGCCCTCAACGATCTGAATATCTTTGTCGAAACCGCACGCCAAGGCAGTTTTTCGAAAGCCGCCAACAGCATGGACATGACACCAGCAGCCATCAGTGCATCGATCAAACGTCTTGAGGGACAAATAGGCTTTCCGCTGTTTGTGCGCTCCACTCGCAGCCTTCGCTTAACGTCGGAAGGTGAGCTGTTCTTAGACAAAACCACTCAAGCACTCGCAACGCTACAAGAGGGGTTAGATCAGATCTCAAGCGCGCGTGGCGAGCTATCAGGTCAGCTGCACATCACCGCGCCATCTGATTTTGGTCGCAACATGCTGCTTGATTGGGTTGATGAGTTTATTGATGTTTACCCGAACGTCTCTATCAAGTTAGAGCTGTCTGACAGCTTAACCGATATGTACACCAAACCCGTCGACATCGCGATTCGTTACGGTGAACCTGCTGACTCTAACCTCGTCGTATTGGCGTTGTGTGGTGCAAATGAGCGAATCCTGTGTGCCTCTCCAGAATACGTTGCAAACAATCCTGTGCTGACCAAACCGGAAGATCTAAACCAACACAACTGTTTGTGTTACATGGTGGCGGATTCGGTTTACAACAAATGGACGCTGACTCGCGGAGACGAAACAGAACAAGTTGTCGTAAGTGGCAAGCTACTTAGTAACGATAGTGACTTATCCCATCGCTTAGCAATCAAAGGCAAAGGGATCGCCAACAAATCACTGATGGACATCAGCCAAGATTTGATTGAGGGAAGATTAGTAAGAGTATTACCTGAGTGGGATTGTGGTCCGGTACCGCTATACATGGTGTGCGCCGATCGTCGTTTGCTGACGCCAACCATTCGTACTTTCCGTGAATTCATTCATGAAAAATGCTGCCAGCAACGTAAGAAAGTGCTGGCAACATTCTGCTCAGAAGCTTAACCGACAAACGTCATTGGGCGAATCTGAGAATATTCAACCCAGTCGTTATCTTCTAGCGTCGAGATAAACTGCGCGATATGTGGGCTTTGTAAGTGCTTATCTAACGCTTCTTGCGATGCCCAAATTTCTTGGAACATAAACAAGCCTTCGATCTTTTGATCCAAATACAGTTCGTATTGGCAACAACCCTCTTCTTCACGTGAAGGTTCTAGTAGACCAGAAAGTAAGTTGGTTACGTTGTCGATACTATCTGGATACGCTTTAATTTCTGCAACTAAATGAATCATCTTTATTAAATCTCAGTAAACACAGAGCTTTCTTCCCAACGCGACTTTGGCGTCTTGGCATTGAAGTCATCTTCCGCATGGTAGCCAAGCGGCACAATCACAACGCCAGTGTAGCCTTTTTCGCGAAGACCAAATTCTTCATCCAGCACTTTCGGATCAAAACCTTCGATTGGCACCGCATCAATTTCTAGCGTTGAAGCACCCAGCAACAATGTACCGACGTTGAGGTAAACCTGCTTCTCCATCCAATGATTGGCGTCTTTGAGATCAAAACGGTGCATGTTTACAAAGTAACTACGACCGCCACGTACCGCTGCTTTTGCCTCTTCGGTTGGGAATCGACCGTCTTTTTCTTCCTGCGCCAATAGTGCCTCGATGTAGTCGTTATCGATGCCCGTTTTGGCACAGAACACCAACACGTGTGACGCATTCAAGATCTTCGCAGCATTGAACGCGTAGTTCTCTTGTGCTGCTTTTGCGATACGTTGCTTGCCCTCTTCTGTGCTTGCCAGAATGAAGTGCCACGGCTGAGAGTTCACACTCGAAGGACTAAAGCGAATCAGCTCTTTGACTGCGTCGATCTTTTCTTGAGGCAGCTTACGAGTTGGGTCAAAGACTTTGGTTGAGTAGCGAGATTTAGCAGCTTGAACGATGTCCATCGGGTTCTCCAGTCGAGTAGTTTATGCTGGTTATCACTTTAACCTTATGAGTTACAGGGAAAAACCGATTTCAGTTAAAAACATCTTCAAAATAAATTTGAAAATCGCCGATGTAACAAGCTTTGAGCACTCTCACTGAAGCAACACTCAGTTTAAGCAATAATGTCGCCTTTGCTCTGTTACCGAACCACTTTCATGCTGCCTCAAGACAACATCATCACGCCCTTTCTCTGCAAAAAACTTGGGCATAATCACCTAAGAATTGCTGGCGAATATTGGCACATTGAAAAGCTGGTTGCCTTGCAATCTATGATGTTGCAAGAGGCACCAACGCTGCGTGAAGGTCTGCTGTGGTGGAGTAAAAGTGTTTCGCTGTTCGATCGTCGCTTGTACATTGTTTTCGAACACAGTGATAACCAGGTTCAGATGCGGCTAGAGTGCAGAGCTACCGAAATGCCAAGCTGGGCGGAATCGGTTTATGACTTGCTGCTGATGCAATTGGAACAGCTAGGTTTGAGTGAATCTGTGCACATTCAGCTTCACAACCATGACCTTTACTCTGCTCAATTCGAGCTAGAAGAAGACATCAACCCGAAGCAGAACTCGGTCGTGTTCGACTTGGTAAAACATGTTTATTTGCTGCTGTCTCACCAGCCAATTGAACAGCCAGAATTGTTGAGCGTGCTTAATGCTCTGTTCGTCAAAAATAGCAATTACGCACTGAAATTAGACCAAGCCGCACTGCAACTGGGCGTATCCAAGCGCACCTTGCAACGTCGCCTGCAAGAAAAACAAATGAGCTATTCGCAATGCGTCGACTTCGCCAAGAAAAAGCACGCATTAGCCCTACTTGCAGACACTCAACTCACAACGCAGCAAATCGCCTATCAGTTGGGTTATGAAGAGCCTTCCAACTTCCATAGAACCTTTCGCCGTTGGTATCCGTTTTCACCAATGCAATATCGCCAGCAGTGTTTGGATAACCGCACTCATCTCAATAACCAACCCATCCGCTTGTACTACGCCAAAGCGAATACTTTAGCCGATAACGACATTGACCAACCCGTCGGTAAAATCTGGATGGAAGTAGATAACATTGCGTTTGAAAAAGTGGTCTCCGTTGAGTGTCGAGATCGTGATGGTGCATGGCGTCGCTACCCAGCCTTCTTCGAGCGTTTTTTGAATAATGGCACCGAACTATGGGCGACGACAGAGCTTCCTGTCGCTCATCCACTGACGTTTAGACTGTGTTATGAAGTCGATGGTGATCGCTACATTGATAACAACCACCAGCGTGATTACATGGTTTCTAAAGGGCTTTTGATTGGCGCAACGGAATACATTGTCCCGACAAGGCAACTTATTCAACTCGGCACTCAGCACACCTTGTTTGTGGAACTTGCGTGTCGATTAAAAGACGTGGCGAAGATCGATTGCTACGTGGGTGACGCGCCAGCTCCCCACGCAATGAGCCAAACTCAGAATGCAGAAGATTACACATGCTGGGCGCTACAACTTCCCCTCACCCAAAAGGCTAAACAGTGTCGATTCCGACTCTATGATCATTCTGGTAATGAGTTAGCCAAAGACCATTACCCGATTCAATACCCAATTGTGCAACCACTCAGTTAAATATGTAGCACAGTTCAAATTCAGCACTTCGTGACATCATTTCACGTCTCTTTTGGCGTGAAATGACACTCTCAATTTCAAACCTTTGTTTTATCGTTTCCGCATTGCTGCATAACGGAGACAAAAACCGTGTTTGAAATCTTACCTAACCATATGAATAAAATAAAAATACTACCTTTAGCGATCGCCCTAGCTCTTTCTGGCTGTGGTAGCGATGAAACTACGCCAGCAGATACAGGAAGCCACGTGGCATCTCCTGACTGGCAAGACCAGATCATTTACTTCTTGATGATCGACCGTTTTAACGACGGCGACAACACGCTTAACGATCAAGGTCAGAATGAGTACGATCCTACCTCAGACAAGAAATTCAGTGGTGGTGACCTTGTTGGTGTCAGTGAAAAACTGGGTTACATCGAAGACCTTGGCGCTACCTCTATCTGGATTACACCGCCAGTGGCAAACCAGTGGTGGGACGCAGAACAAAACTACGGCGGCTACCACGGCTACTGGGCGCGTGACTTCCAAAAAGTGGATGAGCACTTTGGTGACATGGAAAGCTACCAAGCGTTAGCGCGAGAAGTGCACGCTCGTAACATGTTCTTGATTCAAGACATCGTGACCAACCACGTAGGTAACTTCTTCACTTACGATGACCCATACAATTACGATCCTAGCCTACCTTGCCAAGGTTTCCGTTTGATTGAAAATGCGCTGCCAGCAGGGCAAGAACTGCCTTACCCACTCAACATGAATGAGTGTAAAGAAGATGGCACAGGCATTTACCACTGGACGCCAAGCATCACCGACCACAACGATCCCGTCCAAGAAAAAACCTGGCAACTGTCGGACCTGGATGATCTAAATACATCCGATCCTGAAGTACGCGCTTATCTAAAAGAGAGCTACCGTAAATGGATTCGCGAAGTTGGCGTTGACGGTTTCCGTATCGATACCGTGAAGTTTGTTGAGCACGATTTCTGGAACGACTTCCTGCACGCCGACGATGGCGTGATGACTCAAGCGGTTGATACTGGTCGCGATAACTTCCTGACCTTTGGTGAAGTTTTCGAAACATCTACGCCTTACAACACCGAAGGCGAAGAGAAGATGCTGACTTACATCGGCGAAAGCGGCTCACCGGAGCAGTTAACCTCGGTGTTGAACTTCCCATTACAAGCAACCATGACGCGCGTGTTTGCAGCAGGACAACCGACCGATTACTTACGCTTCCGTCTTGAGAAAATGATGGAGATGTTCCCGAATCCATACATTATGCCGAACTTCATTGATAACCACGATATGCCGCGTTTTCTATCACAAGGCAGTGTCAACGATATGAAGCAAGCGCTGATTACCATGATGGCGGTACCGGGCATCCCTGTGATTTACCAAGGTACTGAACAGGCGATGTCAGCGGCGCGCGATGCGATGTTTGCTGGCGGTTACCGTGAAGACGGCGACTACGTAGACTCATTCGACCAAAACAGCGAGATGTACTTGTTCATCCAAGAGCTTGCTAAGTTACGTACCGAAAACAAAGTCATGACACGCGGCGAAATGAAAGTCATTGGCAGCGATAAAGCCGGCGCCGGTGTGTTCGCCTTTACCCGAACATTGGAGAGCGACGAAGTTTTGGTGGTAATGAACACATCGAATTCCCCGATGTTGATGAACCAACTCGATGTAGAGCAAGCGGGCGGCACCGTCTTCCAACAACAAATCATATCTAACTGGGCAGACGCTCCAGAGCAGTTAATCGCCGATGAAAACGGTCACGTAACCCTTGAGCTACCAGCCAAATCTGCCGTGATTTACTCGAAAACTAACGACACCCAATCGGTAGATACCCCAGACCTCAACATCCAACTGGCACAGGATTGGGAAGGACAAACCATCACTGATGATATCGTGATTGCTGGTACTGCTAAAGCAAACGAGAAATTGAACCTTGTCGTAGACGGTAACCTAGAAACAGCACAGGCCATTACCGTGGGCGCTGACGGTCAGTTCAGCGTGACTTTATCTACCCGTCACTTTGCGATTGGCGAACAGCAACACCGCTTCGCGATTTACTCCACGGAGAAGAAAGCAGGCATTGAAGATGTGAACTTTGTGTCGGACTTAAGCTGGTCGAACACGCCAGACGACACGATTGATGACGCAGGTGATGCGCAAGATGGCATGGGCGGTCCTAACGGTAACTACTCGCTACCAACGGATCCAACGTTCGACAAAGACAACAGCCAACTCGCAATCAACAAAGCCGAGGTATTTACCGTCGGCAGTAACGTGCGCTTGACCTTCACCATGGACAAGATCACCGATACTTGGTTGCCGCCAAATGGCTTTGACCACGTTGGCTTCACCATCTTCATTGATTTACCGGAAGAAGCGGCAACCAACCTAACGGAACTGCCTAAGATCAACGCTTCTATGCCAAGCGGAACATGGAGTCGCAATGCTGTGGTCTTCGGCTGGCAAAGCTCGATTTACAACACCCAAGGCGCAAACGCGACAACATGGGGCGAAGCAGTAACGCCGGCACCAATGGTCACCGTAGACAAAGCCAACAACACCATTTCGATGGACTTCGCGAGTGACGCACTAGGTCGACCTGATTCACTGAATGGCATTCGATTCTATGTGACAACTTGGGACTTGGATGGATTGTCTGCTACTTACCGTCCACTAGAACAAGACAAAGGTCCTTGGAACTTCTCTGGCGGCGCTTCGGATGAGAGCAAGATTTGGGATGACTTACCAATCATCACCTTGTCTGAATAATCACTGAAACCGCAATATACGCGAAAGCAGAATCGATGCGAAAGTCGTCTCAGCTATAAAAAGCAAAAAGCAGCTCACCTTCGAGCTGCTTTTCTTTGTCTGAAATTCTGAAATCACTATTGCGAAACTCGCACTTGCGCTAGCTAAACAGAGACTTTACCCACAGCACTAAACTGTCCCATAACTTCCCAATCCACGAGCCCTCTTCCACCGCTTGGTTACTTACCAATGGATAGCTCGCCACAGTTTTATCGTCACTCTTCCACACGACTTTACCAACCACATCCCCTTTTGCTATGGGTGCAATCAGCGGCTCATTCACGACCACGCTCTTGTCTAAACCAGCGGTTAGAGAGCGAGGGAGCGTCAGGTACGCATCTTGGGCAAAACCCAAATCAATCTCACTGACATCGCCTTTCCACACTTTTGCACTCGCCTGAACTTCCCCCTGTTTTGCCACTTGTTTCGTGTCATAGAAGCGGAAGCCATAACTAAGCAGGTTCTTAGACTGGCTAATGCGTGACTGTTTGCTTGGCGTTCCCATCACTACCGAGATCAATCGCATCTTTCCTTGCTTAGCAGAACTGACCAAACTGTACCCTGCATTGCTGGTATAGCCCGTTTTGCCGCCATCGACATCCATCGATTTGTCCCACAACAGTTTATTGCGGTTGTATTGGGTGATCTTGTTCCACTTAAATACCTTCTCACTATAAAGCGCATAGACTTCAGGCACATCATTGATGATGGATTGCATAAGCGTCGCCATGTCGTTAGGAGAAGTTTGAATGCCTTCGCTATCTAGACCATGCGAGTTAACGAAGTAGGTATCGTTCAGGCTGAGCTTATCTGCCCAACCGTTCATCAACGCAACAAACGCCCCTTCACTACCCGCAACATGTTCGGCGAGTGCCACACAAGCATCATTACCAGATTGAATGATCACTCCACGCATTAGATTGGCGACGGTGATTTCATCTTTGGGTTGGATAAACATTTTTGAGGAGTCTGGGAATTTGGCTGACCACGCGTTCTCACTCACTGTCACTTTGTCATCCCATTGAAGCCGCCCGGATTTGATTTCTTGCCCCACGACGTAAGCGGTCATCAGCTTAGTTAAACTGGCTGGAGCTAATCCGGCACGCGCGTTTTGCTCCGCAATGATGGCACCGGACTGAAAGTCCATTAACACATAACCTTTTGCCTGCAACTGAGGCGGATTCGGAGTCACGACCGCCAATGCAGGGGCACTTATGGTCTGTAGTAATAAACAAGCGAGCGTGATTCGGGTTAGTGACGTGTTCATCAAGCATCCTCCATGGTCAATGACCGCCAAATGTCTCGTTTCATAAAAACGGTAAGACAGTGATGTCTAAACTGCACCTATCAGATCATAGTTCACTCAGTGCATACCAACACGGAAAGATCGAAGAGTTTCTGTTTTGAGTGCCATTCCTTGCCTTTCCCGCTTCAAAAATCGAGTTCTTACAACAAATCTATTGTTTCTAATAAGGAATTCGATATCGTAAAGCGACTATAAACAAGGACAGACCATAACAATGAACGCTCAATCATTTATCGACGCAGGACTGCATTACACGCCCCACTCGTTTACCGTGCCGCTGGATTACCAAGATCTAAGCAAAGGCACGATCAACGTC
Organism: Vibrio sp. MM46; assembly: GCF_027587135.1. Lineage (NCBI taxonomy): Bacteria > Pseudomonadati > Pseudomonadota > Gammaproteobacteria > Vibrionales > Vibrionaceae > Vibrio > Vibrio sp. MM46. The sequence goes on along the minus strand of NZ_JAPPTO010000010.1, from coordinate 27,917 downwards.
TTCGCTCGCTCCGTTTGTTTAGTCGGCGATGAAGACTCCGACAAACCGTGGTTAGTGTATTTTCAAGGCGGTCCGGGCTTCCCTTCTCCTCGTCCAAACGGAAACAACGGTTGGATCAAGCGCGCTCTGAGTGAGTATCGTGTACTGCTGCTCGACCAACGCGGCACTGGCAACAGCAGCGTGATTAATCACCGGACGCTTGCGCACCTCACGCCGGAGCAACAAGCAGACTACTTAAGCCACTTCCGCGCAGACAACATTGTTCGCGATGCGGAATTTATCCGTGAACAGTTTGGCGTTGAGAAGTGGGCGACTTTAGGTCAGAGCTTTGGTGGTTTCTGCTCACTAACTTACCTATCGCTGTTCCCGAGCAGCTTGCTGCAAAGCTACATTACGGGTGGTGTGCCTTCGGTTTCTCGCCATGCGGATGATGTGTATCACGCAACCTTTAAGCGCACCATGGAGAAAAACCAAGCCTTCTTCCAGCAATTCCCACAAGCGCAGCAGTTATGCCAGAACATTGCTAATCACTTGTTGGAGCACGAAGAGTTTCTGCCAAATGGTCAGCGCTTTACTGTCGAACAATTCCAACAAATTGGGATTAACTTTGGTGTCAGTGATACCTTCTTGCCAACTTATTACTGGCTAGAAAGTGCCTTGATTGAAGTGAACGGTAAACCTCAGCTTCGTTATGAATTCCTCAACGACATGTTGGCGCAGCAAAACTTCCAGACCAATCCAATTTACGCGATTCTGCACGAATCAATTTACTGCCAAGGGTTTGCTTCTCAATGGAGCGCTCACCGAGTACGTCAAGAGCATGATGCGTTCAATTACGAACAAGGTAAGCCGTTCTACTTCACTGGCGAAATGGTTTTCCCTTGGATGTTCGACCAATACGTGAACCTAAAACCACTGAAAGAAGCGGCAGAATTGCTGGCAGAAAAAACCGATTGGACGCCGCTATACGATGCCCAGCAACTGGCAAACAATAAGGTACCTGTGAGTTGCGCTGTCTATGCCGACGATATGTTTGTAGAAATGGACATTAGCCGTGAAACACTCGCTGCAATACCGAACTCAAAAGCTTGGATCACCAATGAATATGAGCACAACGGTCTTCGCGCGGATGGTGAGCGTATTCTCGACAAGTTAATTGCAATGGGTAAACAAACCGCAGCAACGTTGAAATGAGCAGCTAACGCTCAGAACTCGCTAAAAACCTAGATAGAAAAACGCCTCTTTATCACGAGATAGAGAGGCGTTTTTAGCTCAGCATCAAATATTAATAAATACCATTAGACAAACCTGACAAATGCACCTTGATGCACTTTATTTCTTATTGTAACATCCTGTTTTTATTAAATTAGTTGGTTATAAAAATGACAAAGTTTACAGAATATAAAGTGGTTCACATTGTTGAAGGTGGTTGCGGCACAATTCTACTAGGTGCAAGTGGCTTGCCTGTGCAAAAGATGGAAGCAGAGCTGAACAAGTATGCACAAGATGGTTGGCAAGTTGTATTCCAAGTAGTGGAACAAAAACGCTTTATGCTATTTTGGAAGCGTGAGGCTGTAATTATCACTCTCGGCCGATAAGTTTGCTTAAATATATCTCTTTGAAATTGATCCATCGCTACCAGGCTAGCGGTGGTTCAAAGCAGTTATTGAATATTGAATGTAATTTTGAGCCCACTTGCTCAGAGTACACCAAACAATGTATTGCTAAGTATGGGGCAATAAAAGGTTGGAAACTTGGTTTGGCAAGAATTAAGCGGTGTAACCAACCCGACCTCATTGAAAAAATATATGACGAGGTACCGTAATGCGCTTATTTGAGCCAATTGAACAGCTAGAGAAACAGGAAGAATTACTGAGAAGTCAGGTAAACTCATTACCTGAACATCAAAAGAAAGAATTCTATGAACGCCAGTCTAAAAGTCTCAAGGACCCCGATACCTACGCAACGTTAAACTGGTTCTTTCTTGGCGGTTTTCACCATTGCTACCTAGGTAAATATGCTTTATTTGCTTTAGAGCTAATATTGTTAATCGTAAGTATCGTTGGCTTTGTTCTTGGACATCCTAGTGCGTTCCTTATCCTCGCGTTACTCATTATATATGAACTACCACAATTGTTTTTTTCACAGAAAATAGCAAGACAGCACAATTATCAGTTATCTTGTGAAATCTTCAATGAAGTGCGAAGAAACTAGATGATTAAACGATATAGCACTCCCCAACGTTTGGCATTTTCAGTTTAAGGTTGGGGAGCGTGTCTCACAACATAATGTGGCGTTAGTCTTTGACTCGCTTGGTCATCATTTTGGTGATCACTCGGTAGCCCATCTTATGGTAGAAATCTTCACCTTCGTGATTAAATGACGCCACGGTTAAACCGAGCTCTTCAATATCTTGGCTGCACAAATCACTCTCGATTTTATCCATCAAAGACAAGCCAATACCTAAGTTACGGTGGCTTTCAGACACCACCAACTCATTGATATATCCAACGCGTCTTTCCGGAGAGAGAATCGAGTTTACCTCTCGCACGGTACCAGAGATAAAACCAACCACCTGTCGGTTCGAACAAGCTATAAAAGCCGTGATGCTGCCATCAAAATATTTATCGAAGATGTTGCGATCTTCCCTTAACTGCGCCATTTCTTCCGGAGAACGGTAGAAATCTGGCTCAGCATCATGGTGAGAAGTGTCGAGTTCGACCAAGAGCGTTTTCAACAGAGGGACGTCTTCTTCTCTTAGTCTTCTGATATGAAACTGTTGCATGTTGAATTCCTTTGCCAACCGACCTGTATCAAGCACAGATCTTTGCTTCAACTGATTATCGGATAAGAAGTTTTAGGAATGTGAAGCGAATCAACAGTACAAATTTCGACCATTTATGTCGAGTGCGTTTTCAACAGTTTTATGCGTTTTTACTGATAATTTGAACATCCACAAAATTTAAGTGGAAATAAAAATCCCCTTTTCTCAATAAAAGAGGTTATACCCAAGTGACTTCAAGATGCAGGATTCAGAGCGTTGTCATTGATTCGAGAGCAAGGAAAACAACGCAGTGTAATAGCCAGCTATTTCCAAGTTGTTTGACGCAGCCATTGGTTTAATTAAAAAAGCGGGTCAATGACACGCTCCCAAAGGGCATTCTTTACAAATAGTAAGGGTCTTGGCTTGTATACTTTGTTGCCGATTCTTGATTTAGAACCACTAAACCTTTAAATCGCCGCCGCGTCTACAAACCAAGTCAGTCTCGCTGAACCTAGCATCTCGAGGTTACTTGGGTATACATAACTTAGAAAGTAGCGCTTTGCTCAAAAGCGAGTGCGGATTTTAAGCGACTGAAATCACCAATCGGTTCGCCATCAAGCATAAACTGCGGGTAGCTTCTTGCGGTTGGGAATAACTCGAACAAGGTTTCTCGGTCAAATTCCACATCCAACTTGAGCGTTGCCACGTTAAAGCCCTGATTTTGTAACCACATTGCTGCGGTTTCACACTGGGAGCACTGCTCCTTGCTGTACATTTCTATTTTCATCACTCTTCTCTGCTATTCCTTGCCGTTAGAAATCTGCATCAAAACTCAATTGGCGATCTTGAGGTCGTTTGTACTCAGTAACGCGTTTTTCGAAGAAATTGGTCTTTCCTTCCATATCCAATAAGCGCATGTAATCAAATGGGTTTTCAGCACCAAAGATCGGGTTGAAACCAAACAAACCAGCGATAACATCGGCAGTATGCTCAATGTATTGGCACATCAGCTCAGCATTCATACCAATCAAGTCCACTGGTAGGGCTTCCGTTACAAACTCTTTCTCAATTGAAACCGCTTCACGGCAAATCTCTTCAAACTCTTGTTGTGTCACTTTACCCTGCCCCAAGGTTTTGAATAGCAGCGCAGAAAAGCTAAAGTGCAACCCTTCATCACGGGCAATCAAGTCATTGCTTGCTGCCAAACCAGCCAGCAAACCACGTTTACGGAAGTAGTAAATGGCACAGAAGCTGCCAGCGAAGAACAAGCCTTCCACCAAGCCAAAGGCGATCAAACGCATTGCCAATGGTTTATCGGAAGAGATCCACTTCATTACCCACTCCGCCTTACGCTTCACGGTCGGGACGTTTTCAATCGCATTGAACAAGCGCTCACGCTCTTCAACATCGGGAATGTAAGTTTCGAGTTGCAGTGCGTAAGTCTCTGCGTGAATGACCTCATTAAACGCCTGCAAAGCAAGGAAGCAGCGCGCTTCTGCGATTTCAATTTCGCCATAAAATCGAGTCAATAAGTTCTCGTTGATCATCCCTTCGCTCTGAGCAAAGAACGCCAACACATGTCGAATGAAGTGCTTTTCGCCTTCGGTCAGCTTGGCAAGATCAGCAAGATCTTGAGCAAAATCGAGTTCTTCTGTCGTCCAGAAAGCCGCTTCGTGAGTTTTGTACGCTTGCCAAATCTCTTCGTATTGAATGGGGAACAAGCTAAATTTGTTTTTAACAATCATACCGTTTCCTTACTTTCGGTTGATGTGAATATTTTTAATTGACGAGATAGGTTTATGCGCCGCAGTTTAGGCAATCTTCATCTTCACTTTGCTGACCAACGGTGACTTTCACCGCATTCGTCGATGGCTTAGAGCGCAGGTAGTACATGCCGGTTTTCAAACCACGTTTCCACGCGTAGAAGTGCATCGCATTGATTTGGGCGAACGTTGGTGATGCAAGCCATAAGTTGAGGCTTTGCGATTGGCAAACAAACGGGGCACGAGCTGCCGACATATCAATGATCACTTTCTGAGAGATTTCCCACACGGTGCGATACACAGATTGAAGATCGTCTGGAATCGCATCAATGCCTTGTACTGAACCGTTATTAAGAATAATGGCGTCACGGATTTTGCTCGTCCAAAGACCACGCTGTTCCAGATCGCTTACCAAATGTTTGTTGATGATGATGAACTCACCCGATAAGGTTTGGCGTTTATAGATATTGCTGGTTTGCGCTTCAAACGCTTCGTTGTTACCTAAAATTTGCGCTGTCGACGCCGTTGGCATTTGAGCAATCAGTAACGAGTTGCGCACACCATGCTCTACGATTTGGCGCTTGAGCTGTGACCAGTCCCAGCGGCTGCTTGGTTGTTCATCCCACAGATCAAATTGGAACTGACCATGACTGATTGGTGATCCGTCATAACTGGAGTACGCGCCTTTTTGCGCCGCGATTTCACAAGACGCTTCAAGGGAGGCGTGATACATGGTTTCCGCGATGTCACGGTTAAGCTGCAATGCTTCTTCGCTATCGAATGGAAGGTGCATTTTGAAGAACACATCCGCCAAACCTTGGATACCCAAACCAACAGGACGATGCGCGTGGTTCGATTTTTCAATCTTATCGGTTGGGTGATAGTTCACATCGATAACGCGGTCGAGGTTCTTAATCGCGACTTTGGTAACTTGGTGAAGTTTGTCGAAATCAAACCCCGTGTCTGTAACGAACTTAGGCAGTGCCATAGACGCCAAATTACAAGCCGCCGTTTCATCTGGTGTTGAGACTTCCATGATCTCTGCGCACAAGTTACTAGATTTGATGGTGCCGAGGTTTTTCTGATTCGACTTTTCATTACACGCATCTTTGTAGAGCATGTACGGCGTACCCGTCTCGGCTTGCGACTCAATGATTTGCGTCATCAATTGGCGGGCTTTGATGGTCTTCACGCCCAAGCCCATACGCTCGTATTCTTGGTACTTCTGAGTAAATTCAGCACCGTATAAATCAGACAAGCCCTTGGTATTGTGAGGGCTAAATAGAGTCCATTCCGCGTCGTTTTCAACACGTTCCATGAACAAGTCTGGCACCCATAGAGCAAGGAATAAATCACGAGCTCGGAACTCTTCTTTACCGTGGTTTTTACGTAAATCGAGGAAGGATTCGATATCCGCATGCCAAGGTTCCAGATAAACCGCAAACGAGCCCTTGCGCTTACCACCACCTTGATCCACATAGCGAGCCGTTTCATTGAAGACTTTCAGCATTGGCACGATGCCATTCGACACACCGTTAGTGCCAATGATTGGCGCACCCGTCGCTCGAATATTGTGGATGTGTAGCCCAATGCCACCCGCCGATTTAGAAATCAGCGCACAATCTTTGAGGGTGTCGTAAATACCGTTAATGGAATCTTCTTGCATCGCTAATAGGAAACACGAAGACAGTTGCTGCATCTTACAGCCAGCATTAAACAGCGTTGGCGTAGCGTGGGTGTAGTAGCCAAGACTGAGCAAATCGTATAGCTCTCTAATTTCTTCAAGATCGTCACCCGCGACAGCGACCGCTACACGCATGAACATATCTTGCGGTCGTTCAACCACCACACCTTTTACTTTCAATAAGTAGGAACGCTCGAGAGTTTTGTAGCCGAAGTAATCAAACTGATAGTCGCGTTTGTAGTCAATCATGTCTTCGAGCGCAAACTGATTCTTGGCAACAAAGTCGACGTAAATATCGGAAAGAATACCGATTTCAGAGAGCTCACGTGTTGCAGTTGCGTATCCGCTGGTTTCTTTTTGCAGAGAACTCACCATCACGCGAGCCGCAAGCTTGGCATAATCAGGGTGTTCCGTCGCGAGGCTTGCTGCCGTTTCAGCGAGGAACACATCGATTTCCGTCACCTTAATGCCGTCGTACAAACCGCTTACCACGCGTTGTGCAACCGCAATAGGTTCGACTTTTAGTCCATCAGCCAGCGCTTCGGCTCTTCGAGTCACCTTATCTAGACTGGCTTTTTCTTTCCGTCCATCTCGTTTTATAACGTCCATAATCTATATCTTGTGTGTAGTTTAAATATTGAGCACCATATGTACGCAATAGATCTAGATGATAATGGTTATCATTACAAGAAAGTTTTTTAAAAGTTAGAACTGACCATGGAGAGGGTAAGGAAACATATTGACACTGACACCAAGCTCGATAGGAACAGCAATCAGAGGCAAGCACCGCAAACGTGATAAAGTGATGAAGTTTTCCACAAAGCTTTAATTTTCATTAACTTAGTTCATTTCTAGAAAAGAATAACAAATGTGATCTGGTTCAAACTTTCACACCCTTTAACTTCCAATGCTACGCGCTGAAATTTGTTGAAAAAAACGCCGGGGAAACATGACTAAAAATATCCGCATAGTTTGTCCGTATTTCCGACTAAATTACTCAGGTATACTCCGAGCCGCTAAAATTGTTAGGTATCGAGTCGTCGAACCATCAACCTTTTAAAGTAAGGAATAATCATGAGTCAGTATGTTGTCTGCGCCCTGTATAAATTTGTGGAACTGGAAAACTACCAAGAGTTACGCGAGCCATTGCTTGCACTAATGGAAGCCCACGGTGTACATGGAACGTTGCTACTGGCGAGTGAAGGTATTAACGGTACGATTGCAGCGAAACGCGAAGGTATTGATACACTGCTTGCATGGCTAAATGCCGAGCCTCGCCTTACTGGTATTGTTTACAAAGAGTCGTACTCAGATACTCAGCCGTTTAACCGCACCAAAGTAAAGCTAAAGAAAGAGATCGTGACATTGGGCGTTGAAGGCATCGATCCTCGCCATGTCGTTGGCACCTACGTAAAGCCGCAAGATTGGAACGATCTGATTGCTGATCCAGAAGTATTTGTGGTTGATACTCGTAATGACTATGAAATCGAGATCGGAACATTTAAAGGTGCAGTTAACCCAAATACAGACACGTTCCGCGAATTTCCTGACTATGTAAAACAAAACATGGACCCAGAGAAACACAAAAAAGTCGCGATGTTCTGTACGGGTGGTATTCGCTGTGAGAAGTCGACCGCTTACATGAAAGAACAGGGCTTTGATGAGGTGTACCACCTAGAAGGCGGTATTCTGAAATACCTTGAAGAAGTACCAGAAGAAGAAAGCTTGTGGGAAGGCGATTGTTACGTATTCGACGGTCGCGTTGCGGTGAACCACCAGCTAGAAAAAGCGGACTACGACTTGTGTAATGCTTGCCGACTGCCTATCACAGAAGAAGACAAACAATCAGAGCAGTTTGAGCAAGGTGTCAGCTGCCCGAAATGTTTTGGTAAGCACAGTGACGAACAGGTAGCGCGCTTCCGCGAGCGTGAAAAGCAAGTATCGTTAGCTGCGGTTCGTGGCGAGCAGCACGTCGGTGGTGAGAGTGCCAAACAACGTCAGCAACGACGTGCAGAAAAGCTGGCAAAGAAAGACGCACAACGTAAACAAGCGTAATTAGTAAGGTGCGAGCTAACAAACCTAGCTCGCACTTTCTCCCCTTTCAATCTAATTTCAATAGAGGTCGTTGTCTTTCAGCAACACTTCCAGCTCGTTAGTACCACTCCTACTTGGCTGCCCAACCATTTCATCGTAGGCACTTTGCTGGCGAAGTATCTGTTTGTTCGCTTTCAAGTTACGACATTGCTTTTGCAACTCCAATATCGAATGCGCCCTTAAAAACTTCCCTTTATCGTCAGTAACAAAGTGTTCCTCTCCGTCGACTAGAACCGAGACTTGATACAAAGCGAGATCGAGAGAGTGGATGACAAGCTTGTCGATATAGAAGAATTTTTCCAGTTTACTGAGTGGCATAGACATAAAGCACCTCCTTGCTCCGTGCCTTTACGTCAACCGTAATAAAATCGATCACCGAGTGAGAAATTTGCCTCTCTAATGCGTAGAAATCGGAAAACCAGTGAGGGCTCCGATGCAAACAATCAACTTAGTGTGGCTAAAACGCGATTTACGTCTGACCGATCATGCACCTTTGCAACACGCTCTATCTTCTGAGAATCCAACAGTGCTGCTCTATATTTTTGAGCCCATGCTGTTGGATGACCCACATTACTCCGAACGTCATTGGCGCTTTGTTTGGCAATCACTCCAAGACATGGACGCCCAGCTTACTCAACATGATCAAAAGGTCTCAGTAATGTTTGGCAATGCTCGGGATTGTTTGAGTGCGATTCAAAACCAATTCAACATCAATGCCGTTTTCTCCCATCAAGAAATTGGATTGAATTGTACGTTTGAGCGAGATAAACAAGTATCAGCATGGCTTCAAGCACAAGGCATTCCATGGCATGAGTTTGAACATGGTGCAGTTGTGCGAGGCGCAAAAGACCGATTCGGCTGGGACAAACACTGGGATACCGTTATGCGAGCTCCGATAGAAGAGGTTGAGCTTGAAAGCGATTCTCTTATCACCCTCGATATCGACGCGCTAGGTTTCACCTTTACTCCTCCCACTTCTTGGTTAGAAAAAGTAAAAGGCATGCAAACTGGCGGGAGCTCACTCGCTTGGCAAACATTGGAAGACTTTTTTCAACGCCGAGGACGAGATTATTACCGCAGTATTTCCAACCCGACGGCATCTCGAACAGCCTGTACTCGCCTCTCTCCCTATCTTGCATGGGGTAATATTTCGCTTCGAGAAGTGTATCAATACCTCTTGCAACATTGGCAAGTGACGGGGTTTCGTCGCAGCCTAATTGCGTTGTCTTCAAGGCTTCATTGGCATTGTCATTTTATGCAGAAATTTGAATCTGAATGTGAGATGGAATTTCGCTGTGTGAACCAAGCCTATGACCCTTTGCTTCGCCAAGCGAGCAACATTGACCCAATCCGACTAGATGCTTGGAAGGAGGGAACCACTGGCATACCTCTCGTCGATGCCTGTATGCGCTGCCTTCATCACACGGGATACATCAACTTTCGAATGCGCGCGATGCTAGTAAGCTTTTTAACGCATCACATGAACATGGATTGGCGCGATGGCGTAACTCACCTAGCGCAGCTCTTTCTCGACTTTGAGCCGGGTATCCATTATCCACAATTTCAAATGCAGGCTGGAGTGACTGGCACCAATACCATTCGTATCTACAATCCGACGAAACAAGCACAAGAACACGATGCCGATGGTGAATTCATTCATAAATGGATTCCGGAGCTCGCTAAGGTACCCACCCCACTGTTGTTTGAGCCTTGGAAAATGACCGCAATGGAAGTCGTGATGTACCAGTTAGAACCGGACTCAAAATACCTCGCCCCAATAGTCGATGTAGAAGCGAGTGCGAAAGCAGCCAGAGAACGATTGTGGGCTTGGCGAAAACGTACCGACGTAAAAATGGAAGGTACACGCATTTTAGCTCAGCACGTCCGTTCTTCTAATAAAAAGAAAGCCAGTTGATCGCCAAGAAAAGGGCGTGCGTACAAACAGGGACTTTATCAGGGAGAGAGCGGTACCCAAACAACAAAAGGAATGCATTATGTTGAAACGCATCTTGGTTACGACCACGGTTTTGTTCGCCACCCTAACTTTTTTACTGCCAGCGAAAGCACATGAACATGGAATGATGAAAGAAGACATCGTTGATTTGGCCGCAGCAAATGGCTCGTTCAATACGTTGGTCGCAGCAGTCAAAGCCGCAGGCTTAGTGGATACGCTAAAAGGTAAAGGTCCATTCACTGTATTTGCACCCACAGATGAAGCTTTTGCTAAGCTTCCAGATGGAACAGTCGAAATGCTACTCATGCCCGAGAACAAAGATAAGCTGGTTGCGATTCTCACTTACCATGTGGTTCCGGGAAAAGTGATGGCTGCAGACGTAGTCAAAATGAATAAAGCGACGACAGTCCAAGGGCAAGACGTGATGATCAAAACCATGGGCGGTAAAGTGATGATCAATAACGCTACCGTAATTGCCACCGACGTCAAAGCTAAGAATGGTGTGATACACGTGATCGACACCGTCATCATGCCGAAATAGTGACACAACATGGAAGGGCGAGGTTTCTCGCCCCTTTTTAGGACATGGAAAACATCAAACTCTCAAAGCATGATATACAAACGATGGAGCAGCGCCAAAGAACTCGATTGGTCAACTCCCTTGCGGGATACAAAAGCGCGAACCTCATCGGAACAAGAGACAGGCAAGGACAAGAGAACCTGGCTATCGTAAGCTCTGTGATCCACTTAGGCTCACATCCGCCACTGTTTGGTTTTATTGTTCGTCCACGCAAAAGCCGTCGTCATACATTAGAAAACATCCTCGATACCAAGCACTTCACCATTAATGCCGTCGGCGTCGATTTCGTCCAAAAAGCACATCAAACCTCCGCCCGCTATCCAAAACAGATATCAGAGTTTGAAGCGGTAGGACTTACTCCTTACTATGATGATGCGTTTCCTGCGCCATTTGTACTAGAGAGCAATCTCAAAATGGGGTTGGTGTTGAGAGAACACATCAAGATTGAAAGCAATCAGACAGAGATGCTGATTGGTGAAGTGTTGATGGTACACGCACCTGAAAGAGCCATCATGCCCGATGGCTACCTAGATCTAGAGCTACTCGACTTAGTGACCATTTCCGGGCTCGACAGCTACCACGTCACGCAACGTCTGCATAGGTTAAGTTATGCCAAACCAGACGCTCGCCTATTCCCTCTGACGAGGGAGGGAGAACCTTCATCTTGGGGAGCACTTGAAGTTGATATGGACTAACCGCTTTAGACATCAAAAGCTAAATACAGAAGTGGCAGTTTTCTCTGTCTAAGCCGTGTTCACCGGCCCGATTGGTAAGGTGGGCGCGCCCTGCTTCCAATCCCATTTCGTAACCTTCTAGCAATACCGACTGGCGCATTGATAGACGTTGTACACTGAATTCATCCGGCGGTGCAATAACGCGAATGTGCGTGTCTTTTGGAGGATTACGAATGAAATCTAACGATTCGTTGTAGTTCTCTGAACGGCGCAACATTGCCTCTGCCATCTGTGGATGCTCAGCGAACAACTTCTTCATTAACCAAGGCGTTTTTACCGGCTTTTTCTCATAAGCCAAAGGATGAGAAAGGATAACCGTAATATCACGAGCGCCGCGACGATGTGCTTCTCGAACCGGAATGGAATCCGCCACACCACCATCGGTATAACAACCACCAGAGAAGCAAGGAGTATGCTTGTACGCAATAGGCAGTGCCGTCGTCGCTTCCATCGCATTATGGAAGTTATGACGATTTACACGGTAATAATCCGCTTTACCCGTATTTACGTTCGTTGTCGCCGCTAAGAAAGGAATGCCTTCAAACAGTTTCGCTTCATCGACTGGGTACAAACGATTTGATTCTTCAAACAACCATTTCACATCGATCAAATCACCGCCTTTTAAAAAACGAGTAGGATCGAAAAAGCGTTTGCTGGTTGCTAATTTAGTAATGACGTTGATGCTACGGTGCGGGTAATCGGTCAAATAACCGATCAAATTTGAAGCCCCTGCCGATACGCCAATCGCAAAATCAAATGGTTTGTAGTCTTGTTCTAAGAATGCATCTAATACGCCGCTAGCAAAGACACCACGCATTGCACCACCTTCGACTACGATTGCTTTTGTTGCCATGTTTCCCCCCAATAATTGCTCTGAAAAGGTTACTGAAATTCGTGCTACAGCAACAATTGGTTATTCTTATTATTGAGATAGGCGAAGTCTATGTGTTTCTTGCTTTTTAAGTGGAAACTTAGGATCAAAAAATCCACATCAACTGCCTAGTCAATGTGGATTCAAAGTAAAGTATTCAGATGCTAAAGAAATTAAGCAAAAACGGTTTTATACGCCTCTGCTGCGCCATCAATGAACATTTGTGTGCCAATCACGGCGAGGATCAGCCCCATCATTTTGGTGATCACATTTAACGCACTTGGACCAACAGCTTTCACTAACTTGTCGCCAAAGAGAAACAGAACGTAAGTAATAGCACAGAGCACGGCAAAGGATGCGATAGTAATAATGGTTTCCGTTATTCCACCCGCTGTTGCAAAGTTCATTGCTGTCGCGAGAGTGCCCGGACCAGCTAAAATCGGCATTGCCAGTGGGGAAACTGCAATACTTAAAGCCGCCTGTTCTTGCTCTGGTGAGTAGGCTTTCTCTTTGGTCTTCTTGTGCGTTGATTCACCTTGCAGCATGTGAAAGCCAATTAAAAAGACTAAGATGCCGCCGGTAATACGCAGCGCGTATAACGTAATGCCGAACAAGTCGAAAATCACCTTACCCGCAACAGCAAACACAGCAACAATAACAAAAGCGATAAAGACTGAACGAAATGCAATTGAGCGGACCGTTTGTTTATCATCATCCGCTGTTAGGCTTAAAAAGATAGGAATGTTAGCGATAGGGTTCATGATGGCAAAAAAGCCCATAAACACTGTGACCGTATGAAGTATTAGCTCTTTCATGTTCTCCACATTTGGTAAGCTATTGATTATTAAAAATCAGTATATACCCAAGTTTATAAATAACGTCACTTTATGTTCAATTTGCTCGGTTGCACTTCGTCAAGTTTTGTCCTGTGGCACACTTTGTAGTGCATCTCTGTTTACGCTCCCAATAAATGCCGTTATGGTGAAGATTCAGCCAAATAGAACCACTCTTCAGGAAGCCAGAACATCATGAACAATACGATTGAAACCATTCTTGCTCATCGCTCTATCCGAAAATTCACCGCAGTTCCTATTACTGATGAACAAAGACAAACCATCATTCAAGCAGGTTTAGCTGCGTCTTCTTCTAGTATGCTTCAAGTCGTCTCAATCGTTCGAGTGACTGACTCTGAAAAGCGTAAGCAATTGGCTCAATTTGCTGGTAACCAAGCTTATGTTGAAAGTGCGGCTGAGTTCTTAGTGTTTTGTATTGATTATCAGCGCCATGCAACCATCAATCCTGATGTACAGGCAGACTTTACAGAACTAACTCTGATTGGAGCAGTAGATTCTGGAATCATGGCACAAAACTGCTTGCTTGCAGCCGAGTCTATGGGATTAGGTGGCGTATATATTGGAGGACTAAGGAATAGCGCCGCTCAAGTTGATAAGCTATTGGGCTTACCGGAAAATAGCGCGGTGTTGTTTGGTATGTGCTTAGGGCATCCCGATCAAAATCCCGAAGTAAAGCCACGCCTACCTGCACATGTGGTTGTTCATGAAAATCAATACCAAGAGCTAAATTTAGATGATATTCAGAGCTACGATCAAACTATGCAAGCGTATTATGCGAGCCGTACAAGCAATCAAAAACTGAGTACATGGTCGCAAGAAGTCACTGGGAAGCTTGCTGGTGAGTCGCGACCTCATATTCTGCCGTACTTGAACAGTAAGGGGCTAGCAAAACGCTAATATCATTGAAATGATGGTTTGTTGTATGAAATCGTTCATCAAACCATCACTTTGTTGAACCCACATCATATTTTGACCATACGCTGCCCACTTTCTGGCAAAACCATAACAAAGCGCTATTGACGTAGAATAAAAAATACGACACTCATCACATTTTAAAACAAAGCATATAAATTTTTTTAGAAAAATGGTCGCATCAATAACTAATTGAAAAACTGTTAAATTACAAATTTCGTGAGCTGATACGGAAAATTAGAGCTAATTAATAAACACTTTTGTCAAATCCACGCTACTCAACGCACAGAAATATAAAATTCAGCAATATATAGCTAGCTTTTTATCAATTTATCGTCTATTGCCCCTCCTCAAAAAATTCTTTAGAGTGCGCTCGCCAGATGCAACCCGTTTCTTATTGAGTATTTTATAAATTAAAATAAATAATACTGCCCAATAAAATTGTGACGTGTTGTTGTTTAGGCAAAAAACAATGTTGTTCTTAGCAACTCGCTCTTTACGTCAGATGAATGAAAAAGCATGAATTTCAACTATACAAAGCTAGGCAGTTTACTCCTTTCCTCTGTACTTCTCGCTGGATGTACAGTACCGGGCAGTCACTTATCCACGAGTGGAAAGCACATCGTTGAAGACAACAGCGCCAATACGGCGGCAGATTTTAACGTCTTTCCACTGACTCTTGATAAAGTCTCGCAGCTAAAAAGCTCAGATGTAGAGACCAAAGCGAACCCAACACTTGACCATCAACTCGCGGCTTACGAGTATGAAGTCGGTCCTGGCGATATTCTGAATATCACTATTTGGGATCACCCTGAACTTACCATTCCAGCAGGCTCTTACCGTAGCTCTGAAGAAGCGGGTAACTGGGTGCATGCTGATGGCACCATCTTCTATCCATACATCGGTATTGTTGAGGTTGCGGGTAAAAATGTTCGCCAAATTCGTACCATTATTGCTAACAAGTTGGCGAAGTACATTGAGAGTCCACAAGTGGATGTGAGTGTTGCGGCATTTCGTTCCAAGAAATCTTACATCACTGGCGAAGTTAACAAGCCAGGGCAACAACCTATCACCAATATCCCACTTACGCTTCTTGATGCAGTTAACCGCGCTGGCGGTCTAGCAGAAGATGCGGATTGGCGTAACGTCACACTGACACGCCAAGGCAAAGTCGAAAACATTTCTCTCTATGCGCTAATGCAAGAGGGTGACCTTACTGAAAACCGATTACTTCAACCTGGCGACATCGTACATGTGCCAAGAAATGACACTCAAAAAGTGTTTGTTATGGGTGAAGTTAACGATCCTAAGCTACTGAAAATGGATCGCGCAGGCATGAGCTTGACCGAGGCTCTAAGCAATGTTGGTGGTATCAACCAACTTTCTGCGGATGCAACTGGCGTTTTTGTCATCAGAAAATCTCAAGACAATCAAGCATTAGGCGACATTTACCAACTTGATGTCTCTGACGCAGCGGCGTTAGTGATTGGTACTGAATTTGATTTGGAACCTTACGACATTGTGTATGTTACTGCTGCACCAGTCAGTCGTTGGAACCGCGTTATTGCACAGTTAGTACCGACGATTTCAGGCTTCAATGAGCTTACAGAAGGTGTTCTACGCGTTAGAAACTGGCCGTAGTTCAGACGTTCTTGAAAGGGCTTATGTGAAGAGGTAAGCCCTTTCCAATAGTTATTGATAAGGAACAAACCATGTTTTCAAACATTCTTGTCGTATGCGTAGGTAACATTTGTCGCTCTCCGACTGGGGAACGAGTGCTTCAACAACTTCTTCCGAATAAAACCATTTCTTCAGCCGGTATTGCCGTTGAGAAAAGTCGACTGACTGGGAAACCAGCGGATGAGACAGCAACGCTCATTGCCTCGGAAAAAGGGTTTTCTCTTGAGAATCACCAAGCGCAACAACTTACTGCGCAGCTTTGTGCGAAACAAGATCTTATCTTGGTAATGGAACAAGGTCATATCGATGCATTAACTGAGATCGTTCCAGAAGCAAGAGGCAAGACCATGCTGTTTGGGCATTGGATGAATTCTGTCGACATTCCAGATCCATACAGACAAAGCAGAGAAGCATTTGATCATGCGTTTTCTCTGATTGAGCAATCCGCTCAGGCTTGGGCAAAAAAACTATAACTTCAGATTACTTGGCGAAATAAAAAAACAATGGCTAACCAAACTATAAGTTCATCTGCACCAACCGATGATGAAATCGATCTCGGTAAACTGTTTGGCATATTGATAGATGCGAAATGGTTCATCATTGGCATTACGCTTCTCTTTGCAACAATCGGTATTGCCGTGGCATTGCTATCGACACCTATCTACAAAGCTGATGCTCTGATTCAGATCGAACAGAAAAGCTCTGGTGGTATTTCGGCGATGGTCGGCGATATGGGCGAGCTTTTTGCTGCAGAATCGTCAGCAACGACTGAGATTGAGATCATCAAATCACGTATGATCCTTGGTGATACGGTCGATAAATTTAACCTAACGACGATTGCCACTCCGGACTATCTTCCTTTTATCGGTAAAGGTCTTGCTCGCATCAATGGCACTCAAGATTACATCTCAGTTTCAACTTTCGAGATGCCACGTACCGCGCAAGGTTACAAGCATCAGCTTGTGGTAACAGATGCAGAGAAAGGCAGTTTTGATCTGATGATTGAAGATCAAATTGTGCTTTCTGGCGTTGTTGGTCAAACGATTGAAATGAATGGCTACCGCATCAAAGTACGTGAACTGGTTGCGCAAAACGAAGACAGTTTTTCAATCGGAAAAATTAGCAAGCTTGACGCGATCAACCGATTGGCTTCACAACTGTCTATTTCAGAACGTGGCGCGAAAACAGGTATTGTGTCACTGAGTATTGAAGGCGAATACCCTGAACGTAACCAGCAAATTTTGAATGACGTTGTGCAAAACTACTTCCTACAGAATGTAAGAAGAAACTCAGCGGAAGCGGAACAGAGCCTAAACTTTCTAAAAGATCACCTACCGGAAATCAAAGAGAAACTGACAGGGTCTGAAGACGTACTGAATCGTTTTAGACAAGAAAACGAATCGATCGACTTAAACCTTGAAGCACAATCAACACTCAAAGTGATGGTCGCTCTTGAAGCGCAGCTGAACGAACTGACATTCAAAGAAAGTGAAATCAGCCAAAAGTTCACGCAGGATCACCCAGCATATAAATCACTATTGGATAAACGTCAGACGTTACTGCAAGAAAAAGCTCGTTTGAACCGACAAGTTCAGAAGCTGCCAAAAACGCAGCGTGAAGTCCTACGTATGACACGTGACGTTGAAGTTAACCAACAGATCTACATTCAGCTTCTAAACAAAGTTCAAGAGTTGAACATTATTAAAGCTGGTACCGTTGGTAACGTACGCATTATCGATAGTGCACAGTCTTACGCTATTCCAGTGAAGCCTAAGAAGCCTCTTATCGTTGTTCTAGCAACACTATTAGGCGGTATGGTTGCCGTTGCTTTTGTTCTGGTTAAAACCGCTTTCCACCGCGGCGTCACTTCTCCAGACGAGATTGAACAAACGGGTATTTCTGTTTACGCAAGTGTTCCTAAGTCGGTACAACAATTAGAAGTTGCGAGCAAACTTAAGCGCAAGAGCAACAAAGACCTGCTTCTATTGGCAGAAGAAAACCCTGCGGATCTTTCGATTGAAGCACTACGTGGACTTCGCACTAGCCTTCATTTTGCGATGATGGAAGCGAAAAACAACGTACTGATGATCTCTGGTCCAGCGCCTTCAATTGGTAAGACATTTGTATCGACAAACTTTGCGGCAGTAGCAGCGAAGACAGGTCAAAAAGTGTTGTTGGTCGATGCGGACATGCGTAAAGGTTACTTGCAACAATGTTTTGGTCTGACGGCTGATAACGGTCTTTCTGATTTCTTAAGCGGTAAGATTAGTCAAGATATGGTGATCAAGCCGACTAAAGTTGAGAACTTAGATGTAATTACTCGTGGTCAAGTACCACCAAACCCTTCTGAGCTTTTGATGCACCCACGATTTGTTGAGTTTGTAGAAAAAGCATCACAAGAGTATGACCTAGTGATCATCGATACACCGCCAGTATTGGCAGTGACTGACCCTAGTATCGTTGGTGCGATTGCAGGAACCACTCTGATGGTAGCTCGCTTTGACCAAACGACATCGAAAGAGCTTGAAGTCGCTCGCAGTCGATTTGAACAATCGGGTGTAGAAGTCAAAGGCGTCATTCTTAACGCAATTGAGAAGAAAGCGGCGAGTTCATACGGCTACGGTTATTACAACTACGCCTATAAGAGTGAGTAATGTCGCTACACCCAAGTGACTTAAGCATACTTGGGGAAAACCATAAATAGAAACACAAAGCCCCGCAATTATCGCGGGGCTTTTTAATAATGATCTAATTAAGATAGCTTCTATTATTGCTTCTTCAATTGAAGAAAAGTGAGCACACTCAATAGCAAGAAGAAGGCGGGATCACTCCAACCAAAGCCAACAAACACCCCCGTGATGCCAGCATAAGTAGTGATCGCTACGCCCAAGACATTCGTGACCAACAAAGCTTTAAACAGTTGTTTCGCCGTATTGCCAGATTCAACATCACGTAACATCAAACTTACCGCAGCAATCCCACCTAAAAAGATTGACGTATGCTGGGACAAAAACAGTGCGTACTGGTCATTGATTTGTACACCATACATCGGCCACATCATGGTTGGAACAAAAAATAACGCAAAAGCAAATACCGTATAAATCGTGCCATGAACGGTTAGAAAGGTGCGGTTAGTCATAATATTACTCTCCGATTGGACCTTGGTTGATGGTACTTAGTGACGCGTTGATATCAAATATCTGCCCTCTTACTCGTTCAACCCCCATCTGTTTCAGACGAGCAGTGTGCATTTCGAGATAAGCTTGCGCCGTGGCTTCATCTTCAAAAAGATAGATGCCACCACCAAGTTTATCTTTCTCGCTTTCCGTCCAAATTTTCCAAATCATACCCGGTTCTTGGTTAATTGATTTAGCTAAATCGATCAGAGCATTCGACATCTCTTCACCAAACGGACCATGAAATTCAAAATCAACTTGCAATAGTTTCGCCATCTTGAGTCTCCTCTTCTTATTGACTCGCTTTTGATGGGAAGATTATTACCTTTATAAAACTGACAAAAAAGTTCATAATTTTGCCATTAACTGTGGAAAAAACTGACTAATGAGACTCAAAACAACCTTAGAGCAATGGCAAACACTACAAGCAATTGAACAGGCGGGGAGCATTCAGTCAGCCGCAGTGATGCTCAATAAAAGCCATACCACGCTTATCTATTCGGTGAAAAAGCTCGAAGACCAATTGGGTATCAAGCTGATAGAAGTAAAAGGTCGTAAGGCCGGATTAACCGAACACGGTCAGACGATGTTGCGCCGTGCACAATCAATGCTTGAGCAGGCTCGTGAACTTGAAATGATCAGTGAGCAGCTAAATAGCGGTGTAGAATCACAGATAACGGTAGCGATCGATCACTTGTGCGACCCAAGTTGGCTCTATACTCCACTTAGTGAATTTCTCACACATAACAACACGACTTCCGTTCAAGTTGTAGAGACCTCTCTGAGTAAAACCACAGACATGGTGATCAATGAACTTGCGGATATTGCCATCATCAACCTTCCGATCACCAACTACCCTGCTGAAGCGTTCGGCACTACCACTATGGTCCCTGTGATCGCAGCTCGACATCCACTAGCAAAAAAGGAACATATTTCATTGGCGGACTTTGCAACCACCAGCCAAATTGTGGTTCGAGACTTAGGGGAATCAAACAAAGAGAAGCGAGACGTAGGCTGGTTACGCGCGCGTCAAAGAATCACGGTAGATAATTTTGACCACGCATTTAGGGCGGTTGAGCAAGGTGTCGGCTTCTGCCGCCTCCCAAAACATCTCGTCGAGTACCGTCAAAACGACCATATCAAAGAGATAGATCTTGAACATTCGAACCAATATCAAGTCGCTCTACATCTTACCTTGCCGAAAGGGGCGAAAAGTGGACCCGCCGCCCTTGCCCTCTATAAAACACTCCTTGATAGTGCCAAAGTGCGAGTTGGATAGAGCGACACAAAACAAGCTCAACAGGCGCAATTCTTAAGCCTTCATCATGGATGCTTTCTCTTCTCCAACTTACTCCTCGCTTAAGTTCTAGAACTGTTTTATGTGAAGTTAAGTGCAGTTTTGCTTCTTTATATTATTCAAAGTTGCGATACCTGTTTCGATTACATACCATTGAAGCAGCTCAAGCCTAAAGCACCCAACACTCGCGGAAAGAACTCGGTTCACGGCACCTCAACCACCCTGCTCTTGTTAGCAGGAACAATCTGTTTTTACCTTCTTTTTAACTTCTAATAAAGCGAGTGTGGAAGAGATAAGAAAGGTGAAAAATGCAATCTTACAATAGCTTCTCCATTAACCTTAACCAGCAAAAGTCTGTAGCAAAAAAACGCTTAAAGGCGATCCGCCAAAATGACACCATTGCACTCAAACAGGTTAAACAGTTTCACTCTCAACCAGAAACGCTTACTCCTGACTCTATCCAGCTGTCAGACGTTCAACACGCTCTAGCTAGAGAGCTTGGCTTGCCCAGTTGGAGCAAGTTAAAAGCACATATAGAGGAACTAGAAAGGCACAAGCACGCTATTGACCACCAAGCAAACCCGCTTGATGCAGATTTAAAAACACTCCATGTCCGCTGTGGGCACGATATTCAGCAACTATTAAAGACTTGCGGGTTTGAAGGTGATTTCTTACCTATGATTGATCCACTGTGCATCGGCCCTATTCCCAATGATGAAAAAGGCTTTGTCGCCATTCGAGCACAATACGTCGTAGGCACATTGCTACCCGTGATGGGTCGCAAAGATTCGGTTCAAAATGTAGCGCAGTTTGAGCAAAACAATATCCATACTCTACTTAACCATCAATATGAACGTATTGTGTTTTGGGTTGAACACGATGCCTATGATCAATTCATGCTACTTCGAGGACTCTCTTTGTTAGAGAACACTGTAAGTAAAGTGATAGAGATCATCGAATTCAACCAGTTTCCAGGAACAGAACGGTTTATTGGCTTTGGGCAACTCCCTGCCGAAGCTATTCGCTCATGTTGGCAACACCGAAAGCCGGTTACAGCGAAGCTTTTCAGTCAAGCCAAACGCTGCTGGCAAGCGTTGCGGGCTCAAACACCGCAGCCGCTCCTTAACTTGCTAGAACAACATGAATTAGATTGCTTACCGAATATCAAAGCAGTGATGAAACGACACCTTCAAGAACTGCCTAACTCGGAGTCAGGATTGAGCTTCACCCAATATTTGGCGTTGCAAGTATTGGGCGAGCAAAGCACAGCCATCACCGTTAAAGATTGGTTTCAAAGAAGTCAGCAAAGAGAGCCCCTTCCCACCCTCGGTGACGTAATGTTTTATGCATTGCTACTACCACTCGCACGAGCGGAAAAACCACTGTTTGCTGTGGATTCATTTGATAAAAATTGGTGGGAACAACAAGTCAGTATTAATGCTCGTGGCAAAGCTTGTTTGAGTGGGAAAGACTTTTTCATTCAAGACTATTGGGTCGGAGGGCTCCATAACCGAGAACAAGACTATTGGACGTGGGATCACACCTCTCTATCAACACTGCGTCATGTCGTGATGAGTTAAGCATTTGAGGCAATAAGCAATAAGCAATAAGCAATAAGCAAACTAACGTCGGTAGCCATCTAAAAACAGCGTAAGAATATCCTCAACGACTTTCTTGCGCTGCTCAATACTCGGCACCGCTTGATTGGCAACCAATTGTGGCCACAAACAGTTTCCTTTCAATAAGCACATTAGCATGCAACTCATCATGACTGGGTCAAGCGCTTTGACCTTGTTATCCGCAATGGCTTCTTTAAACCAGTTTTCCAGCAATGCATCTTGGCGTTGAAGTTGGTGTAAGTAGTTCTCTGCCAATTCTGGTGTGCGCATAAACTCACTGATCACCATCTTGGCGAGCGGCAAACCAAAGTCTTCATACATAGAGTCCAACTTGGCATGCAGATAGGTTCTAAGTTGTGTTTCGATATCGCTCTCTGGTGAGTAATTGAGTTGCAATCGTGCACGCTGAGTTTCGAGCACGCTTTGTATCGACTCGATAAACAACACATCTTTACTTTCAAAATGGCGATATAAGGTACGCTTCGATGCCCCAGCTCGCTCACACACTCTATCCATATTTGCGCCACTAAATCCGTGCTCAATAAACTCCTGTTGAGCCGCTTCAATCAGCGCAATGCGTTTTTTTTCCGAAAGTTTCATCGTTCTAGATTCACCAACCTCATGTAAGTGGCTGCAGAGTATAGCGCGCAAGAATCTAAAGTACACTTTAAAGTTTACTTTTTAAATTTTAAGAGTAAGATGCGCTCGCCGAAGTTAAGAAGCCTCTCTAAAAACACATAAAAGCCGCGGATCTTAACTCTCGTTTTGGTGCTTTTTCCTTATGAGAAAGCAGTGATTTTTCCGTGACGATAATTGAATCTCATAAGCTAAAAGTAACCTATCTTCCGCTTACATTGAGATCGCCACGATTTATGAAGTGACTTATGAAATTACCTTCTTTGCTTGTTGCTGCATCTTGCTTGTTTACCGGAGTCGCGAATGCGGATTCCATTTCTCTTCCTATTTGGAAAGAGAAAGCAGAGGCGCTTGGCTACAATTTGCCAAAACCTTTTGGTTTAAACCTCAGCTATATGAGTATGGAACAAGGCATCAATGTCGACTCTATCGCTTTAAAAGGCTTGGGCGGGATTGAAAAACTAGTCGATATGCAAGCAGAACCAGGTAAACAAGCCACCGATGTAATGACATTGCGTGCTGATGTCTGGCTATTTCCTTTCTTAAACGTTTATGGCTTGATCGGCACGCTCGACGGCTATTCAGAAACGGATGTAAACGTCAAAGTTAAGTTGCCGTTTGTGAAACCACAACGTATTGAGAACTTTCGTCTAGACCTTGACGGTTACACCAAAGGTCTTGGCTTTGTACTTGCCGGCGGCTACGACCAATGGTTCGCACTGGTCGATGCAAGTTACACTCAAACCAATTTAACCGTTATTGACGGTTCAATTGATGCGCTTGTTGTATCTCCTCGTGTTGGTTACGACTTCCATCAAAATGGCGTGCCAATTCGATTTTGGGTTGGTGCTATGTATCAAGATGTCGAGCAAGAACTCTCTGGTTCACTCAAAGATCTTGGACTACCACAATCTTTAGGTGGCGTAATCCCATCAGGCGCGCGTTTTGAAGTAAAACAGCGTTTAGAATCTGAATGGAACACCATCGCAGGCATGCAATACCAAATTAATGAAGATTGGTACCTTTTGGGTGAAGCCGGTTTTGGAGATCGTCAAAGCATCTTCTTCTCTTTAGACCGTCGTTTCTAGGGTAACAAGAAGATGAAAGCCTCTTATTCTCTTGCGCTCACCGCGCTGCTTAGTTCGTCATCTGCTTTTGCTATGCAGCAAGACGAAAGTAGCTTAATGGATGACATCCTGACCAAGCTTGGTTCAAGTGAGACCGTGGATGAATCTAAGTTAATCGACTGGGGCGTATTACCAGGTCCTTTTGTTAACCCAGAACAAGGGTTTGGTATTGGCGTTGCCGCAGTGGGGTTGTACACGCCTTATGACTGGCAAAAAGGCGATCCTTACTCGACCGTCACCGTTACTTCTTATGGTTCAACCTCAGGCTCTTACGGCTTGGGGTTAAACAATCGCACCTATTTAAAAAATGACAAAGCCCGTCTTTTAGGTGAGGCATGGATAAGCCATACCCCCGGTTACTATTGGGGTATTGGCAGCCAAGCCGCAGAAAACGAGAACAACAAAGTGCAGTATGAAGGGCAACGTTTACAGTTGAGCCCAAAAATCGCCGTTGAAGTCGCACCAAATACTTACGCCAAACTTGGCTGGCAATGGCAGTCATTCAGTAAGGTCGACGGTGTCGATGGCGATATTCTCCCTTCAGAAGTTGCCGATGCCACCAGCAGTGGTGTCTTAGTTGGAATGGAATACGACACGCGTGATTTCGAACCGAACCCAATGCGTGGACAGTTTCTCGATATTGAATGGATAGCGAACCGAGATTCACTCGGTAGTGATGAGGACTACGACAACCTCGTTGCTAACTATCGTGTTTACCAACAATGGTCTGACACTACGATTATCGCAATGGAGGTATATTCACAATCGATTTTCGGTGACGCTCCTTGGTTTGATTACGCCCAGCTAGGTGATGACCAGCGTATGCGTGGCTACTACCAAGGGCAATATCGCGATAAACATCAGCTTTCTACACAAGTAGAGATTCGCCATACCATTGCAGGTCGTCATGGTGTGGTTGGGTGGCTAGGTGCCGGTAATATCGCACCGACTTATCACGACCTCTTTAAAAGTAGCTGGTTACCTACTGTCGGGGTTGGTTATCGATTTGCCTTTAAGGCACGTATTAACGTGCGCGTCGATTTGGGCGTTGGCAAAGACAGCACTGGTTTTTATTTCCAAATTAATGAAGCATTCTAGGAGTAGGGTTTGAAGAAAACAGCACTATTACTACTGAGCCTTTGTAGTGGACTCGTCCACGCGCAAGAACTGAAAGCACCGGTTGGCGTAAGACCGTGCTGTGCATTTGGTGTCGATCTCAAAGCGCAACTAGGAAGCGTGCCTGTTCCATTCTTTTCTCTTGAGAATGTCTTATCCAGCAACGAAGTGGGTACTCACCACTATAACGATGGCAGTGAGTCTGTCTCTGGTAGCCTGCTAGGTCTGAATGAAGAAGCTAACGGCATTATCTTTACCGAACTAGGCGGGTTTATTGATACTGCCCACGTCCGTGATACCGCAGATTACACCTATTATTTATTCACCCTAAATCAACATTATCTCGGTCGCGCAGCGCATCTGGACTTGCCTGAAGAACTTCGTGTTCGTCGTATTCGTTGGTATGAACAAAAAGAGAAGCTTAGCGAAGAAGAGAAGCTAGATCGCAGTGCTCAAGCAGCAGCGCTAACCGCGTTTCGACTGGCTCAATGGCATGAAATAGCTCAGTGGTTCGGTATGGTGTCCGTTAGCGGATTTAAAGAGCTGGCATCTGCCTTTTCATCCGAAGACCTCTACTCCAACATGCTCGGCGCAAAATTAGCCAAGCAAGTATTACTGGACAACACCGAGCTCGATCAAAAAGGCTTTTCTAGAGCCATGGACAGCGCTTTCAAACAAGCTTTAAAGGATTTAAAAGCTCAATCGAAAGCGATAACGAAACAGAAAATCCAGCAACTCGATGGTGATTGGTGGGATAGCTCGCGACGCTTACCTGATAAATGGGTAGTTCGATTCCGAGATTACCATATGGCACTGAACTTAACGCCCAACTACTCTGGTGCAAACCATGAGCTTTCGTTATCCGCGACCTTTGCCGATCAACAACCAATTGACCAGTGGATGAGCGTAGAGTTTAGAGCAAGCGACAATGAAAAAGCCTTCTCAGCACTGCCTAAGTCTCTGACCTCAAAATCAATTTGGACACCTAAAGATTATCAACAGATTTCAGATTTTGCTCGTACCATCGATAACCAAACCCGCCCTCCGTTGAAATAACACCGCAATAAACAACTGAATAAAAGATGCCTAGTTATGCACTTAGCATCTTTTACCTCATCATTATGCATCCAGTTTTCTACCACTTGAGAATGTAAGAATTCATTTCTATCGGTTGTAAATTCGATAAATTTGTTAATCAACAAACTTTTCAACCAGCCTTTTAGTTACCATTTAGTTAATATTCTATTTTTTAAAGTGACTAACTTCACATCTATCGACCATTCAGAGGATTATTCTTTCGTATTTTCACACTCCGCTGCTAATCTGCACGCCGCCTTGAAGTGAACTCAAGGTGCATAACTATAAGGAGTGTTCTCATGAATACCAAGAAACCGATGTCGCTCACCAGCCGCGTAATTTTGGGTATGGTAGCGGGTATCTTGACAGGATTTGCAATTCGCACACTTTTTGCCGACAACGGATTTGTCGACGCATACATTGTTAATGGATTATTCGAAGTTGGTGGGCAGATCTTCGTTGCCAGCTTAAAAATGCTTGTTGTACCGCTAGTATTTGTTTCGCTAGTTTGTGGTACCAGCTCTCTAAAAGACCTATCTACATTGGGTCGCATGGGTGGTAAAACCCTTGCTTTCTACGTAGCAACAACCGCTATCGCAATCACACTTGCTCTAACCATGGGTACGCTATTCCAGCCGGGTGCTGGTGCAGACCTAACCGCAGCAAGTTCATTCAAATCAGCAGAAGCGCCATCTTTGGGTCAGGTGATCATTGATATGTTCCCGACTAACCCAATCAGCGCAATGGCAGAAGGTAAAACCCTGCAAGTTATCGTGTTCGCCGTCCTATTCGGTATCGCGATCAGTGCAGCAGGTAAGCCAGGCGAGCGTATCGCAGCTTTCTTCTCTGATCTGAATGAAGTAATCATGAAATTGGTTGCGATTCTGATGAACCTTGCGCCTTACGGTGTGTTCTTCCTAATGGCGAAGCTGTTTACAGGTCTTGGTCTAAGCGCAATCTTCAACCTTGCTGAATACTTCGTTGTACTAGCAGGTACGCTATTGCTGCACGGCCTTGTGACTTACAGTCTGATGCTAAAAGGCTTCACTGGTCTAAACCCAATTACGTTCCTACGTAAGATGGAAGACGCAATCATGTTTGCTTTCTCTACAGCATCATCAAACGCGACCATTCCAGTGACAATGGAAACGGCTAAGCACCGTATGGGTGTTGAGAACCGCGTATCATCGTTCACAGTGCCGCTAGGTGCAACCGTGAACATGGACGGCACGGCGATCATGCAAGGTGTAGCGACAGCCTTCATCGCGCAGGCATTCAACATCGACCTAACTATGGGTGACTACCTAATGGTTATCATGACGGCAACATTGGCGTCTATCGG
This sequence comes from Vibrio sp. MM46, assembly GCF_027587135.1. NCBI lineage: Bacteria > Pseudomonadati > Pseudomonadota > Gammaproteobacteria > Vibrionales > Vibrionaceae > Vibrio > Vibrio sp. MM46. The sequence continues at coordinate 637 of NZ_JAPPTO010000010.1, read as the reverse complement.
TACCGCAGGTGTTCCTGGTGTTGGTCTAGTAATGCTAGCAATGGTATTGAACCAAGTAGGTCTGCCACTAGAGGGCATTGCACTTATCATGGGTGTTGACCGTCTACTTGATATGATTCGTACCGCAGTAAACATCACCGGGGACAGCGCAGTGACTATCATTGTTGCTAAATCAGAAGGCGCACTGGATGAAGCTCGCTTCAACGATCCAAAAGCTGGGGTCGCCGAAGAAGAAGTGCATCTGAAACGCGCGGAAGCTTAAACCCTTCCAAACTCAATTATCCTGTCTAAGCAAAAACCACCTTATTCTGAGGTGGTTTTTTATTTCCAATAAACCCGAAATCAAAAAGGTTTAGATACAATTCTCGTCCCCCGAGGTTGTTTCAATTACTAATCGGTAAGTAGTTAGATTCTATATTAGTTCATCTAGAGGGTTAAGATAACTGGTCTATGTTTATCACTTTGAAAATGATATATGGGACATTTTCATCATATAGAGATACAAATTCCATTATCAAATTAAAGATCAAAACCAAATCGCGATAGATAGTAGTCTGATAATTAAGTTGGTACTAAGATACACACATCATAATTTCATGTTTAAAAATAGTCTTTTTTTATTCATTTTCTCATTTCC